>NZ_JBEOPI010000054.1:0-20020 GCF_040309905.1 Shewanella sp. CAL98-MNA-CIBAN-0140 | reverse complement strand
CTGTCACCGTAACAGGATTAATACCCATCAGAAACAGTTGTTTAAATAACTGACATTAATTCAATTGATAAAGCTCTAACGGTAGACCGTCTGGATCACTGAAAAAGGTGTAGTATTTTCCAGTATATTCGTCGATACGGATCGGTTCAACCACCACATCATAAGCCTGCAAATGAGCCACCACCGAGTTAATATCATCGACTTTAAACGCTAAATGACGCAAGCCTTGTGCTTCGGGATAACTGGGTCTTGGCGGCGCGCCATTAAACGAAAATAATTCAATTTGACTGCCATCGGGTAAGGCTAAATCAAGTTTGTAAGAATCACGGGCTTGGCGGTAATGCTCAGCAATAATCTTAAGCCCTAAAACTTGCGTATAAAACGCTTTTGAACGTGGGTAATCGGCACAAATAATCGCGACATGATGAATTCCGTTTAACATGGCTGTCCTTGTAAACCTATTTTTGGCAAAAAATGCTTTATACACAAAACATAAAACCCTGATAGCGCAAGTCTATCAGGGTTTTATCCTAGTTTACATATGGGCAATTTACATCATTGAGCGTTAGATTGTCGCTAAGTAACCGCCCATTTATGGCTGCGGATTATATACCCACTTCACCACCATCATTTTTACGGATCATTACAGTTGCGGCACGTGGACGCACCAAAGTGCCAGCTGGTGTGGCTTGGTCAGCTTTATCAGAATATGGCCAGTTGCCAGGATGCTGAATATTAGCAAATACTGTGGTGTAGTCTGGCGTAATCGCAAAACCGGTGACTTCACAACCATTAGGGCCAACAAAGAAACGCTTAAGCTGGGTTTGGTTTTCAGCCGTTACCACTTGTTGGTTACCATCGGCATCAAGCATGGCCGAAGGTACAATCGCCAACATTTGATCGTTGGTTGCTTCAGTAACTTCAGAGGCACCGTTATCGGTTTGTACCCACAAAATACCCCGTTGATCGAACGCTACACCGTCTGGACTAGCAAACTGGTTTAAGTCCGTTAAGCCAGATAAATTTGTTTCGGCATCACCATCAGTAGGTGAACCAAAGACAAAGATATCCCAGCTAAACTCAGTAGCCGAATCACCTTCATCCCAACGAATGACATGACCAAAGCTATTGTTTAAACGGGGATTGGCAACGTTAGTGCTGTCGGTACGCTTGGTATTGTTGGTCAACGTTAAGTAAACAGTGCCGGTAAACGGATCAACCGTTGTCCACTCTGGACGGTCCATCGGTGTCGCACCGACTAAATCCGCCGCGCCAGCAGTATTTAAGATAATCGCCGCTTGCGAATCAAAAGTACCAGCAAGGGTGCTACCGTCTGTCGTCACGCCATCTAATGTTAGCGGTAGCCACTCTCCGATACCGTCTTCAGTAAACTTAGCCACATATAAGGTCCCGGCATTCATGTACTTATCGCCTACCGTTAAGCGATTTGTGCTATTGGCATCGACGGGATCCCATGCTGCGTCAGAGACATATTTATATAAATATTCAAAACGTGAATCATGGCCTGAGTAGAATGAAATGGGTTTGCCTTCTTCAAGCTTACCAAAGGCACAACCTTCATGGCGGAAGCGACCTAATGCAGTACGCTTAGTCGCGCGAGAGTTTGGATTGTATGGGTCAATTTCAACAATATAACCGTGGCCATTAGCTTCGTTACGGTAATCGTTCGCCGCGCTTGAGCCTGTTGGCGTGACATCAAAACGAGCAAACTCGTCTAAACGCTCGTCGTCATCACCGGCTAAATGGTTCCAGCCATAACGAGTATCAGAGGTAGAAATACCAATTCGAGTTTGTTGCTCGGTTAACGCGCCTTTATTAACAAAATATCCTGGCCAGTTTTCCTCACAGGTTAGATAAGTGCCCCAAGGCGTATAACCATTACCACAGTTATTTAAGGTACCGCGCGCTTGACTGCCGTCGGGAGAATAACGCGTTTCAAGGTATGAACTGTACGCTAACGGACCGGCGATATCCATCACGGTTGCGCCGGTGAAACGGCGGTTATGGCTGTCGTTTTCGACCACTTGCCATAGGTTGTTGACTAATTTAATCCGTACAACTGAAATACCATGGGCATTGATTTCTTTGCGGATTTCATCAATAACGCTGCGCTTACCATCAGCATCAAACGTTGGGCCGCTTGGGTGCAATGCATCTTGGTCGATGTATTCATGGTTGATACACAATAAACCGTCATCTGCCGCATCATTCAGCGGGAAGAAATGCATACCATCATGGTGCATCCCGACAGAGTTTGCTTGGTCTATAGCGGTATTGCTGCCATCGGCTTTCCATGCTGCCGCTTTTGAATTTAATGGTGTTCCCCAAGGCGCTAGCACATAAGCTGAATATCCTGCAGGAACCACCACAGCATCGGTTTTAGACCCTGCAATAGACTCAAAGCCTAATACCGCAGAACTCTGAATTGGTGCAACTGGCGCTGTAGCGGCACTAGGCGGTGTCGGGGTTTGCGCTGCGGTGTCGTTATCAGAACCACAAGCACTTAATCCGAATCCGCCAAACGCAGTCATCGCACTAAGGCCTAGACCACGCTTAACAAAATTACGACGAGATAGATGATTATCCATCACTTCATTGAAAGGAGTATTTTTGCTGTTGTTAAAACGAGTTGGATCAAATGTCGCCTTGCTCATAAATTGTCCTTAGCTATGCTCTGAAAAAAAACGGATCAAATATTAGGTATAATTATTTGTTAATTAACATAAGCGTCTAATGTGACAAAAAGGTACAAACTGGATGACAAAAATGTGGCAATAAAAAGACAATCAGGATACCGCAGCATCTGATGACATCAATATACACACTCTAATTCTAATACTGGCGACTAACGACTAACGACAGATGACTAAATACGAATATTAACGACTCATAAAAATAGATTTTAGCGTTTTTTAGCGCCAGTAGATGATGCCGCTAGGGCTTTTTTACGTGCTTGTTGTTTTAATGCAGATTTAGTTGTTTTACGGGTAACCGGAGCGATCAAATTAAGGTCTGGCTCAAATCCGCCCAGCCATTGCTGCGGTAAACGGCGGTCTAAAAAGGCTTCGAGTTTAGTCAGTAACGGCTCGTCATCAACACTTAATAAGGTAATAGCTTGGCCTTGCTTACCCGCTCGGCCCGTTCGGCCGATCCGGTGTACATAGTCTTCAACTTGAAACGGTAATTCCATATTAACGACAAAATTTAACTCGTTAATGTCTAACCCTCTTGCAGCCACATCGGTGGCAACTAACGCGGTCACATCACCCGCTTTAAAAGCAGCCAACACTTGTTCGCGCACGGCTTGAGTCAGATCAGCATGAAACGGTTCTGCAGCTACGCCAGCTTGCTTCATTTGCTTAACCAATGCGTCTGCGCCTTGTTTAGTACGGCAAAATATCAAGCTTTGTTGCCAGCTTTCTTGGGCAATTAAATGACACAGCATGGCGCACTTTCGGTTGGCATCGACATTAAATACCCGCTCGACAATATGGCTAGCGGTGGTATTACGTTGTGCCACTTCAATCACTTGCGGCGAGCGCAATAAACGGCGACTAAAGCTGAGCATACGATCATCTAAGGTGGCTGAAAATAATAGGGTTTGCCGTGTACTTGGCAAGCGCTTGAGTACCTCGACAATTTCATCTTTAAAGCCCATGTCCAGCATGCGATCCGCTTCATCAAATACCAAATGGGTTAACTGCGACAACGACAATGCGCGCTTACGTAATAAGTCCAATAAACGCCCTGGTGTTGCTACAAGAATATCGGTGCCTGCGGCTAATTGTTGTACCTGAGCCCCAATACTCACCCCGCCATAAACCATCACACAGCCAATATCACTGCCTTTGGCGTATTGCTCGATACTCAACTGTACCTGTTGGGCCAATTCGCGCGTGGGCACCAACACTAAACAGCTAATTACCGCTTTGGCGCTGGGTGTTTCTGCACCGCTATGGGGATCAATAGATACATTACGTCGACTCAATATATTGTGCAGTATTGGTAACGCAAAGGCAGCCGTTTTACCGGTACCTGTTTGCGCTCCCGCCATCACATCTTTACCGCTTAAAATGACCGGAATAGCGCGTAATTGGATAGGGGTCGGTTGCTGATAATTGAGCTCAGCTAAGCGATTAACCAAAAAGGTATCTAATGATAACGCGGCAAAAGACATACAAACTCCAAACATGTGGATGGCCTGTTTACCACACTCATCCAGGTCAAAACAAAGGCTCTACGCTTTACTTGCCAGCATTCTCGTCAATAAAAGTGGCGCTTAAATGTGATGTTGAGCACATCTCAAGTACGTTAGGCTTATGGCGAAAGATAATACTTGACTAAAAAAGTAGGAATTATACAATTAAATACATGCAAATAATAAGCATGTTTAGCTTTCGTCATAAGCTTTCACCACGAAATTCCACCAAGTGACTCTACTACGAGGTATTACCATGAGTTTTTCAATTAGCGGTATTTTCAAGCCAGCCAAGCAAACTGAACCTGTTAGCAATGTGGCACCTAAAGCCGATGACACGAATGCAACAGAAACCAAAGCGCCTCAAACTGAAAACACTGCCAAAAAAGAAGGTAATGGTGGCAGTTGTTGTGGTGGATGTGGCGGCAGCAATCATTAGTCCACTAAATGTTAAACGTTACCACGTCTGAATAAACGTAAATTGTCTTTACTGATGAGTTGCGAATACTGCGCTGTAACGTCGAAAAAGCCATTGGCATACGCTACTGCTACTGAGCCTTGGTTCTGTTTATCGATATAAGCAAAAACAGGGCTCGAAATAAATTCCTTTAAAAACATTTCCACTGCTTTGGTGGCAATGCCCTTGCCCCAATGTTCACGTCCAATCCAATACCCAACTAAACGCATTTGCGGATCGGTCTTTGCGGCTGAGTCGGTATTAATCCACGATACGACATTACCCACTAAAACATCATCTATCCAAATCCCTTGTGCTATAGCCTTTTCATTAGCCAATACTTTTTGCTGCCAATGCAGGTTAAAAGCTTTACGTTTACGCGCCGGAAAATCTGCCATTTTATTAGCAATAGGGTCGTGTTCAAATTCAAACAATATATCTAAATCTGCTTCAGTAATGGGATGAAGAGAAATATTCATTTCAGGTTCGCCTTTTCTATGTTGTGTCACCAAGATCATTTATATTATATATAACCTCAAATCTGTATAAGAGATGAGATCAATCGTTAAAAAAACGGGTTTATTTCAAGTCTTCAATCTCAAACTTGCCATGTGTTTTGCTAACATAGCGTATTGACGCATCAATAGCAGGCCTATTGTAAGCCGATACACCTTAGATCGCGAAACAAAGGGCTGTTTAATAAACAATTATTATCCAGTATTGAGGTTATTACTCTCATTTATCGACACGCTTGACGATGACTTATCGTATCAAGATGCATTAAAGGATGACAGGATGAAAAGCATTAAAACGTGGCAATGGTTAGGCTTTGCTGGCCTTTTACCTTTTATTATTCTCAGTGTGTTGGCGTTCAATCATAGCCTATTAGCACCCGAACATACTATATTGGGATTTGTGAGCTACAGTGCCATTATTTTAAGTTTTGTTGCCGGTTCACTTTGGGGCAAAGCGGTAATCTTAACCTTAGATGACAATATCGCTAAGTTACTTATTATTAGTAATATTATCGCACTCGCAAGCTGGATTGCACTGTTAACTCCGTTTGTATTATCCGCGCTTATTCTGCTCGCTAGTGGTCATCTGTATTTATTATATGTTGAATTTAAAGCCAAACAATTATCAACCACCAACGGCTATCTCACATTACGCACAATATTAACCTCTGTCGCCGTAACATGCCATGTGGTTGTCATGCTCAGTCTGTTAGGCGTTTAGCAAAAGATTAAATCGAATAACAAGCCTATGCAGCTAAGCATGAGCTTTTTATTTGTCACACAAAATAGCTCAACTCAAAAACTTATAAGCCAGTTTGACACTGCTCTTGCTGGTTTATCATCGGTGATAAAATAGGCATCATGCCTTTAAGCACTTGTAATGGCAGTGCTGAAGTAAAGCTAAAGTCGTCAGCTTTCTCCCCTGGCACAAACGCCGTTAGGGTACCAAAATGATGATCGCCTAAATAGAACACAAACGTCGCAGTGCGGTTAATGGCCGTTGAAGACACTTTGCGGCCATTACGAATTTCAGTCGCTATGCGGTTATCACCCGTACCGGTTTTGCCGCCCATAACCACAGGTTGGCCGTTGTTATCCAACAAGCTACCTTTGAGCCTTCTGGCAGTACCATTTTCAACCACATTTGCCAGCGCCCGCTTTAACGCGCGGGCCACTTCTTGATGCATTACGCGGGTGATCATTTGCTTGTCGTTGGCTAGCGTCACTTCGTAAGGCGTGTCTTTAGCAAACTGTAATTCATCAATTCTGACCGTTGGGTAACGATAACCATCATTTTGAATAATGCCCATTAGCTCAGCCAGCGCCGCAGGTCTATCACCCGAGCTACCTAATGCAGACCCCAATGACGGTACCATGTATTCAAACGGATAACCCATTCTTACCCAACGTTGGTGAATGCTTAAAAAGGCCTCGACCTCTAACATCACTTGAATACGCACATCGCGTGCATTTTGATGGCGGGTTCGAAATAACCAACGATACACTTCTTGTAATTGCGGTTGCGCGTCTTCTAACACTTGGCTCAGGCCGGTTTCTGGGTAGTCATTTAAATAGCGCAATACCCACAGTTCTAACGGATGCACCCGAGCAATATAACCTTGATCCGCAAGGTTGAATTTATCTTCACCGTATTTGTTGTACAGCAGATTAATTTGTTTCTCGCTAAAGTCTTTTGCGGGTAAGCGTTTGACTAAAAAGGCCTTTAACTCTTGGACGCCATCGTAGGGTTTTAAATAGCGATAAACAGCCGTTAACTTATGCTCTTGTTGTTGAATCCCGTCAAACAACACCTCAAGGCGTTGCTCTGGGGCCAGCTGACGATATTTGCGATAAAAACGTTTTACAAACGAACTGCCTTCACGTTTAGCAAACGCTTTGAGGTATTCTTCACGACGAGGATCTTTGTCGTTACGCAATAACTGCGACACACTGCCTTCGCTGTTATAACTACTGCTGTAATTAACAATGTCTTGCATTAGCCGCACAAATGGCAAGTTTATTGACTCTTGTAATGCCTGATATAACGTTGGTACGCGACTGTTTTCTTTGCTATTAAAATTATTAAATACATGTAAACCACCACCAGTGAAAAAACGCTCATTTGGTGAGGCCGAATACTCACGCAGTAAGGCTGCATCCAACATCCGGGTTAAATTGCGATCTCGAGTCGTCATCAAATAATCGACGACCCAACGCGTAATGTGGTCTTTACGTTCCACATCCACTTGGCGCAAATCAGCCACCGTCATGGCCGAAAAACGCTGTTGTAACTCGGCAATAATGTCTAAATATGTGGCTAACACCCGTAATTTAGCCGTTGAACCTAGCTCCAATTTACTGCCTTCATTGATATCAAACGGCTGATCAATACTGTCGGTTTGAATGCGAACGCGGTTGGCACTGTCGGTACTCTCGTACAACGTAAAACTGTACAGTACTTTATCTAACTGTTGCACGGACAGTAAACGCTCACCCAGCAATCCAATACGCTCAGCGGTTGGCTCAGAGGCTAAGCTGCGTAAGTAATCGCTAACTTGTTGCTGTATATCACCATGGAACGTGCTGTTAATCGCTAAGTCGTAGCGATTTAAATCATACAAACTTAACCCCAGCATCCCAGCAGTACGAATTCGTACCGCATTAATACCTTTATTGTTAGATACGTTAGTGGTTGCTAACTTACTGGTATTAAATTGCAATGTTTGCTCAAGTGCCGACACCATTAGTTGCGTTTCAATCAGACCATCACTGCCCAATAAACGTAAATAACTGTCTACTAACGATTCTAAATTGTCATGGCCTTGAAGTAAGTAATACGACGGCCGACGCTGGGCTATCATTAATGCCACGACTTGACGAAACACCTTGCCGCGCTGTGCCGCATTTTGTTGAGTATGATGGCTCAATAATAATTGATTAGCCTGATTAAAATCAGTTTTGAACCACGCCCATAAACCATCACCAATACCATGGACTTCACCAAAACCGGGAGCTGATGATAATGGTACTGTGTTGAGATAATCTTGTACGATGCGTTGACGAGCGCCAATGGTGCTTTCACCTTGCTGATACACTCGCACTATTGCGGAACCAATTTGCAATAGCTTATCTTTGATACTCAAGGTTAGACCATGATTAGAATGTCTAAATTTTTCAATTTGAGTCGCTAAAGTACTGCCTCCCGCTTTAGACATATCAGCCCCGAAACTGCCAGCAACTTGGCTCGCGCCAGCCAGCACAAACCGAGGCCAGTCAACCACAGGATTATAGTTAGCTTCTGGACTCAACATTTCGCGGTTTTCAATAAACAATAGTGTGTTAATGACTTGATAAGGGATCTTATCTTGGTGTTGATAAACACGTTTAGGATATGAGAAATCGAATACCGTCATGTCACGGCAATCTTTTATCGATAAGCCTGATTGTGCTTTTTCATGATACGGCGGGAAAAAACCCATGTTGGTATAATCCATCAACATCGGTGAAAATGCCACTTGCTGAGTAATTTGATAATTACGCTCAATTAAGCGGGCTATTTTCTGCGGTAATTGGCTATAACCATGGCGATCATCAAACGGGCCATATTTAGGGTAAATCACCGCATTACTGCGATAATCACGTAATGTATAGGTTAATTTGGTGGCATATTGATGCAAAAAATAAGATTGATAATACGATGTCCGCACCTCAAATTCGACCAGATAAGCCGTTGCTAACAATAATACTATGAATAACCAACCCGCTTTACTGCGACGAACCGGAGTCGGTTTGGCGGAAGATGTATTAGGTCGAAAATTATCAAACTGACTATCAGGATGTGGACTAGACACAAACTCTCCATGTAACCCATAAAATCACAATAATGCACCATTTTACTTTTGGTTGAGATGTTCAACACATAGCGGATCTAATTTGTGATAATTTTATCAGATGGATAAAGCCATTAGATATAGACAAAATAACTAAATACTGTTTTTTTAAGCCTTTATTGCCACAATATCGGTGTTTTTATATAAAAGCCCTTACCGCTAATTTAAGGATTATTTTGGATAGCTGCACTTCAACTCCCACAACCTATCCACCATTACGATTAGGTTTAGCCATGTGGTCACAAAATCAATGGCAAAAAACAATATACGGCAATAGCCAAGCGCATCGTCTTGCGCGCTATGCACAAATATTTAATACCGTAGAAGGTAATACCACCTTTTACGCCACGCCGTCATTACAAAATGTCCAAAATTGGCATGCCGCAACCCATGACGGTTTTAAATTTACCTTTAAACTGCCCAAACATATCACCCACGAATTACGGTTACAAAATGCAGGCCCAGCCTTACAACAATTTTTTAGGGTAATGGACCCCCTTATGAGCCGAACAGGGATGTGGAAAATTCAACTTCCCGCCAGCTTTGGACCACAGTCTTTGCCACAATTAGCGCAATTTTTAACACAAGTACCCCAAGGGTTAACCTATGGGGTAGAAGTGCGTAATAGCGCCTTTTTTGCCAAAGGAGAAGCCGAACAAGCATTAAACCGTTTATTGATAAACCATCAATGCAATCGTATTATTATGGACTCGCGCCCAGTATTCGCCGCCCCACCAACGACCTCTGCAGTGATCGATGCTCATCAAAAAAAACCCAATGTGCCGGTGCATGCAATCGCAACGGCCAGCAATCCAGTAGTACGCTTTATTGGTCATCCGCAAGCAGAGGCCAACGTGCACTTTTTCCAAAACTGGCTTAAACAGTTACCTTTATGGATCGCGCAACACAAGCAACCCTATTTGTTTATCCACACCCCAGACAATCACAGCGCGCCGCAATTAGCCGTCGATTTGTACCGTTTACTTCAACAAGAACTGCAACACAGCTCATCGCCACTCACTGATATCAATTTGCTACCTCAACATCAGCACACAACAACGCAACTGGGCTTTGATTTGTAAGACTCATTTTTATAACATAGGCCAGAATTCAGATGATAACCTCTGCTGGGGATAATAAACTGTTAGCTCTTTGTGCTGCTATTTTATGATATTATCAGCGCCGATCAGGTCTGCCCTCGCAGCGCGTTTATGTTGATAAAGGAACCACAATGAGTGAATCTGCAACCCGTCTAAATAAATACATTAGTGAGAGTGGCGTTTGCTCACGTCGTGAAGCAGACCGCTACATTGAACAAGGTAATGTTTTTATCAATGGCAAACGAGCCAAAATTGGTGACGCCGTCGAATTAGGCGATAAAGTCAAAGTTAATGGTCATGATATCGCCCCTCGTGATGAAGCAGATTTAATCTTTATCGTGCTAAATAAACCTGTCGGTATAGTCAGTACTACCGAAAGCACCGAACGCGATAACATTGTCGATTTTGTTAACCACAGTGAGCGAGTATTTCCAATTGGTCGCTTAGACAAAGATTCACAAGGATTAATATTTCTCACCAGCAATGGTGACTTGGTCAATAAAATCCTTCGCGCAGGTAACAATCACGACAAAGAATATCTGGTCACGGTCAATAAACCTATTACTGAAGCCTTTTTACACGGCATGCGAGCAGGCGTTCCCATGCTGGGTGTCACCACTAAAAAGTGCAACGTTGAACAAGTCTCAACGTTTGTATTTAAAATCATTTTAGTTCAAGGGCTTAATCGTCAGATCCGCCGCATGTGTGAACATTTTAACGTTGAAGTCACCAAGCTTGAACGTCAGTCAATTATGAATGTGTCACTTAAAGGGCTGCCTGTAGGAGAGTGGCGCGATTTAGACGAACAAGAACTCAGCACCTTAATGAAATTGATTGAACACTCATCTTCTGAAGTCAAAAATTCGCCAAAAAAAGCCAAGAAAAAACCTAACCAAAGCTTACGAGATAAAATTGAAGGTCCAGAACACTTTATGCAAGGTAGAGGGGCTAAGCCTAAAAAGCCAACCGCAAATAAAGGTAAAGTGAGCCATTCAAGAAAACCGAAACGCTAAGCTCAAGCATATGCAGCAACAACCACAACATCCTTAATATCGGGTTTAAGATATAACATATGGTTTACACCGAAAAACAGTCACTTTACCGTATGCAATAGGTTTAAAGTCTGTAGGCTTGTATTTTTGGTGCTAAAAAAATGAACAAATACTGTGTAAAGATTAACAAAAACATATTCCTATATAGTTTACTAAAAAAATAACATTGAATAAAATTCACACAAAATTCTTTTCTATTTATATATTGCGTGTTAGGGTCTGCATAGATTTTCTACAATATTAGCTAAAGCATATAAACGAAATATTGTCGTGAAAACAAAAAATGACAGCAACAGGATGCTGGGTTTTTAAACAAGGAATGTGACATGTTCAGCAATAATCTTTTAATCGTAGATTTCCCTGATCACCTTTATGGGCAATTTCGGCACTTCGCGAATTTGATTGAATTTAATCTAATTTCAACCAATGCCAACAACGCATTATCAACAAAATCAAATGCCGAAAATGCCGAAAATGGCACTACCATTATGGTTCATTATCTTGAGAATCCATTACAAGAAATTGGTTGCTTATCTGCCGAATTATTTAAAAGCGACTTGCATATCGCATTCTGTCCTGCGCTGAATGTGGAATTAGAAGTCATCTTTATTTCATCGGGATTTCATGGTGCTATTAGTGTCGATGACGCTATCGCTCAGCAAATACAAAGCATCAAGAAAGTACATGATGGCGACATTAGTTTTCACCCAAAAGCGGTATCCAAATACATTTTACAAAGAAAGCGTATTCCATCTTCAGGTAATCGCGCCAAAATACTCGCGGTGACCACCAAAAAAGAACAGCAAGTCTTGTCCCTCATATTGCATGGATTAACCAACGAAGAAATAGCCAAAGAGCTTAGTATCTCAGTTAATACCGTAAAAATGCATGTCCAAAATATTTATAAAAAGACCAAGATTAAAAATCGTGGTCAATTATTTGCTTTCGCTGCCAGTTGAACATTCCCACAATAATATTATTCGACTAAATACCGAAAACAGACTCGGCAATCTATTGATGACTTAATACATTGCTTTGTATGAATCAATTTTATGTTTCAAATACACTCTATAAGAGCAAAAAAGCTCTACCCATAATGTAAGGACACATTAATACATCATAAAAGCTTATTAGCCATGTTAATTTCTGCCGCAATGTTAGTGGGTTGCGGTTCATCTGACGACGATTCTAGTACTGACATTACTCAACCTGATTCTGGCACACCAACAACGCCTGTATCAGAATACAATCACCAGGTTACCGGTTTAGCGGTATATCAAGGTGCATTATTTGGTGCGACTGTTTGCGCCGATTTAAACAAAAACCTAGCTTGTGATACCGATGAACCCTATTCCATTACGGATAATGAAGGTAACTACCAAGTTGATTGGAACAGCGAAATTGAAACACCCGATTATTATTTAGTGGCGAACTGGGAAGCAGCAAAAGCAACTCAAGCAATTCGAGCACGCTCTTTAGCGCTTAACATTAAAAACTCAACCACCCGATCTGCGCCAAAATCTATCGTTAGTGATGCAGGGAAAGGCACATTAATCGCTAGCCCACAATACAATGGGGCGATTAACAACCTGACTCATATTAAACTCTCTCGTGTGATGGAGATGAAGAGTCAAAATCTGTCTGACAGCGAAATTAACCAGTTATCTACTCAATTAGATGGTTTGCAGGCAACCTTATATCAGTTAGACACAGCAACCTTATATGCTGTTTCTGCTGAAGCCTCAGCAACAGCCAGTTTTATTCGTCTTGAATATGCTATTGCGTATTTACAACAAGTGATCGCGACCCAAATACCAAACTTAATTGCTGCTGAAATAATTATTAATGCTATTTATGCTGAGCTTTGGCAAATATTAAGTGATAGTGGCCTTTCTGCAGAAGAATTTTTCTCAACTGACGTATTTACTTTAGCAGCCAACATACTGTTTAGTAACGCCGCTATAGCTTTAGGATTTACTGAATTACCGATTGATTCACGTATTTTGTCACAAAATGATTGGGATATTGTGCTTGGTAACATCATTAATGAAAACGGCTTTACAAATACCTTATCGCTTACCTTATCTTCTGATGTGAATGCTTTTTCAATACAAAATGCTGATAATACAAAAGCTCTGAACTGGGTATTTAGGCAACCTAATCTGGAGTTTGCTTTTGAGGTTACGTTAAGAGAGGATGAGGAAGATGATACTCAAACTGAATGCTGGAACAAAACTGATAAGCGCTGGTATACCGAAGACAATGGACCAGTAATTGAACCTACCATTACAGGTAACACTTTCAATACGGTATATGCTGGAACGAGTGTGCCTATTACCATCGATATAGATAAAATTACTGGCGCAAATAATAGTGAATATTGGCAATCGGTTTTAAATATGTCCCCAGAAATCTTAAAGTTAGACACATTAACTTGGCCTGACACTTTATATCGATTAAACATAACTCAAACAGCCGACGTTATGTGTCGTGTCGTTGATGACTATCAAACTTATGAGCTATCAAGCTTTGTGACTGAAGAAACGCTCTCTACTACTATGATTGCGGAAATCTTATTTGATTTTTATTTCCCAGACAATATTAGCATAGATGAAGAAAATCAAACTATTGCACTGCTTGACGATGATGGCAGTATTGAACAACGTTTTCAAATGACTAAAAGCAATAGTCCGAGTGATCAGTTATTAATTGAAGTGGCTGAAATCGTCGAAGGCTCTGCACAACAATATGTGTATCCAGACTACTTTGTACTTGATAACCAACAACTGATTGAAGTTGAACTCAATAAAGCAATGCAAACATCTACAGCAAATAATGTATCGGTAACGTTTGATAACAACACAGGGTTTACCCAAACCTTGTATCAACACCTTTACGACCAAGTCAAGCCATTGATTTTTTGGTCAATAAAGGCCGCTACTGATAGAAATAAAAACCCCCATAGCGTTGGTTTATGGGGGTTTATTCATTCAGCAGCGAAATATTATCTAGCTTTAATCATATTGCCTTGTTTATCTTTAAAATTGCCAATAGCAATAATGATAAAAGCGATATGTGATCAAACGCTAAAAAAACATACAACCATTAAAAAATAGATCTACACGCCTAGCTTTACTGCTCGTCATCCTCTTCAGCTTGCATACGTTCTACATCTTGCTTGGTATAGCCCATGGCTTCGGTTATATAACACATCTTCACCAACTGGAACATTTGCACAAAAGAGCTAACCCGTCCTGCATGCATTTGTACATTTAATAACGCCATGGTGGCACCTGCATTATCGCCGGGGGATACTGTAGCGCTCAATTCAGATAACGACTGGTTATTAGCAGAGACCTCATCAATCAAGCTGTTATATTCTGTGACGTTTTCTGGCGTATAACAGGTAGATGTTTCAGGTAATTGCGATAAAAACTGCTCATACTCTTTTACAAACAACCTAGCTTGCACCAACGTCTGCTCACCGAGTGCTTGTAATTCTTGCACCTTGCCACTTTGGAATACAGCCGACGCATTGCCAGAATCCATGAGCTGATTAAACTCTTGCATCAAGACTAGCTGCTTATCGGATAGCACTTTTGCATCTTGTGCTATGGGTTTGGTTTTAGCTTCAAATGCATCAATAGCAACTTGGTTACTAGCCAATGCAGCAAAACTCATTGTGGTAATGGCAGTAGTAATGGCCACCAGTAAGCTGGTTTTTTTCATCATGTTCATCGATAACATCCTGTTAGTAGAGATTTAAATAAGTGACTTGAGCCAATATCCTATTCAGCGTTTAAGGTATGGCATTAACCAGCTGTGAATGGCATAGCTGTGCTCAGTTGGTAATCTAAAAGCTAACCATTCGGCACCTAGTCGAGTTACTAAATACGTATTTCTAGTAATGTTTACTACGCCAATGATATCTGAACGTTTATAGGTTTTTTCGTTAAACACACCATGTTTAACAATCAAACTATCATTATAAATTCTGAGTTTTGTCCCCGCTGCGCGGTAAAAAAATACCCAAGAAAAAAAACCAATCAGTAACGCTGATAAAGCATATTGAACTGGCAAGGATACATAAGGCGTAAAAGCGGATTCAGAAAAGAATAATATAAATATCGAAATAAAAAATGATATGCCTATGGTACTCATCGCAAACAGCCAAAATCTTAATGATGTAAAAGGCATGCCGCCTACAGTCAGTTGCTGAAAGCCAGATTCGCGTACTAAACCACCTGTTGGAAGTGCAGTGGGCTTATGGTCTTTTAATAACCCTTTAGTACTAAATTTATGCCTTTTATGCTGAACAACTAATGCCAAATCGGTATCAAAGTGTTTTTCAAAAAACATCACGATATTGATCATGGTTGAAACATTTCTGATAGTGATATGCCATTCAGGGAAGCTATAAAACTTAAGCGCATAATGATGCATAACGCTTTCTTGACGATCTAAAAAAGCGTTAAATTCACCGGTAATGAAACCAGACATTTCGAGTAATGAAAGATTATTATTAGTCACAATCTCTTTCTCTTTGGTAATACCGAACCAGGACTTTGTTTTCACCACCTCTTTACGGGTCGCATCAATCGTTAATCGGTTACGCTTAAACATAGGAAAGAATAAACAACTGCCGACAAGGGCTATAATGAGTGGCATGAATATCTCGCCCGTATCTTGGTAGCCAAACCAACCTAAATAAATAACACCTGCCCCCATGGCGGCCATACCAATACCAAAAATAAAGCCGATAATGCCACCTGTATCTTGCAGCACAATGCTATGATCTGTCTGCTTACAAATTTTATAACTCATAAATCCCTTTAATATGCTTTAAGCATTAAAAAGCAAAGCCCTATTGATTTAACAATAGGGCTATTTGACTTAGTTAAGGCTTTTTACCAAAATACCATCGGCCATCCTCATGGCGTTTAAAATAACAGGAAGTTCCCCTGTCAAACGTCATGATCCCTGCTTTATATCTTATTTTAATATTTTTGGTTTGAAGCCCTTCATACTCAGATTTCTTAATTTCATCCTTCATTTCAAATAGGTCATATTCTGTTAATGGCTTAGCACCAAAGCGTTTTAGGTGTCCTTCTGGCCAATCTTTCTCAAGCATAGGCTCCATTTTTTTCATCGATTTAAGTAATAAATGAAAGAATAAATCCGGATCATTTTTTAAATAACTATTAACCATATAGTCTTGGCAGACGGCCTTTAGGTTAGCATCGGACCCTGACGAATCCCCACAAAAGAATGAATAAAAATAATGAGATAGGTTAAAAACTGAGGAACATTCATGGCATTTGGTGATCAAATTTATCGCTAAACAAAAATTACCACGAGTAAATGCCATGAATGCAAAACAAGTTTTATCAAAATGCCTCTCACTTGTCACCCCGTTAATGCACAAAACTCGCCGACAAAGTCTGTTCTCTGCAATTGAAAGCTCAATGAATGGTGGAGCATTATCAATCAGAGGGCTTGGCCGTGATATTGAAAGTAAAGCCAAGGAAAAACATAAGATTAAGCGTGTTGATAGGCTTTGTAGTAATCCTTATCTTCATCGTGATATTGAGGTCACTTATACTCGTATGACCTGCTTGCTCGTCGGAATACCAAAAATGCCACCCATTTTTATAATGAAATAACTTACTGCCTTTTCACTTGAATTACGATAGCCTTTTATGACTATACAAAAACCAAAATACATCCTTTTAAACAGCAAATAAGTTTTTAAACTTGATAATCAGCTTATAGGCCAAAATCAAGGCAACACTTTGACCGATACCAACCAAAGTGTTAAAAACATTATAGTTTTCTCGACATTAAGCCTTAAGCACACAACCAACGCTGGCAATTTGAAGCGCCTTGTCGTCGCTTTCGGTCTAAATGTTCACAATAGTCAGTTAATGCAGGTAAAGCCCCTACTGCGCCTTTGAATAACGCGCCAAACTCGGTAGTAATTTTTAGCCAGTTCTCGGCAGGGATGTTGAGTCTATTAAGAATATCTTGGCTGCTTGAACTAATGGCACCGCGCTTATCTTGTCGAATAATCCTACCAGTATCTTCAACCAGTACGATGTAGTCTTTTACACTGAACATTAACCCATTAGGTATGTTTAAGCGCTCATTACCCACAAAAGGCAATAATTCTGTTGGTTGCTCACCTTTTATCGCTGAATTTATTCGACGCTGAATACTGGTATAGTCTGAGCTTTCGGGTGTGGTGGCCATTTGGGCGCGAATAGGATTTAAATCAACATAAGCCATACAAGCTAATACTGCGACTTCATCTAATAGTGCTTGAGATTTAAAGCGTCCTTCCCAGAACCTGCCAGTGCACTTATCTTCTTTGTTGGCCATTCGGGCTATCGGCTCACTGAGTGAGCGCATAAACCAGCTAATATCGATTAAGCGTTGTCGATATTGGGTGATACTGTCATTTACCGTCATTAATTCAAATTCATTCAGGTCTTCACTTTTTACGAACTTATGTGTCAGTAAGGTCCCTTTAAAGCCTTTGTGCCATTGAATTAGCACTTCTTTATCTGACCATTGTTTTGCTTTGTCAGCATCAACCTTTAACACCACATGCAGATGATTGCTCATCACGGCATAAGCACAAATGTCGATGGCAAAAATGGTCGCTAACTCTAGAATGCGCGAATCAACCCATTTTCGTCGATGTTCAAAGTTTTCGCCTGTTGAGTTATCAAAACCACACAGAAAAGCTTTACGCACGACCCGCGAGCAGCAGTGATAATAAGGTGTGTCGTCTAAGCTAACGATAGTTTGTCTTGGTCTGGCCATCTTCAAATACCATTTAGGAAGGGGAAATAAAGCGTAGTTGATTGTTTGATATTTGGCCAATAATTCTGGGTGGCCATGCTATTAATTGGACAGTGATAGTAAGGCGTGTCTTCTAAGCTAACGATAGTTTGTCTTGGTCTGGCCATCTTCAAATACCATTTAGGAAGGGTAAATAAAGCGTAGTTGAGTGTTTAATATTTGGCCAATAATTCTGGGTGGCCATGCTATTGTCTTCAACCAGTACGATGTAGTCTTTTACACTGAACATTAACCCATTAGGTATGTTTAAGCGCTCATTACCCACAAAAGGCAATAATTCTGTTGGTTGCTCACCTTTTATCGCTGAATTTATTCGACGCTGAATACTGGTATAGTCTGAGCTTTCGGGTGTGGTGGCCATTTGGGCGCGAATAGGATTTAAATCAACATAAGCCATACAAGCTAATACTGCGACTTCATCTAATAGTGCTTGAGATTTAAAGCGTCCTTCCCAGAACCTGCCAGTGCACTTATCTTCTTTGTTGGCCATTCGGGCTATCGGCTCACTGAGTGAGCGCATAAACCAGCTAATATCGATTAAGCGTTGTCGATATTGGGTGATACTGTCATTTACCGTCATTAATTCAAATTCATTCAGGTCTTCACTTTTTACGAACTTATGTGTCAGTAAGGTCCCTTTAAAGCCTTTGTGCCATTGAATTAGCACTTCTTTATCTGACCATTGTTTTGCTTTGTCAGCATCAACCTTTAACACCACATGCAGATGATTGCTCATCACGGCATAAGCACAAATGTCGATGGCAAAAATGGTCGCTAACTCTAGAATGCGCGAATCAACCCATTTTCGTCGATGTTCAAAGTTTTCGCCTGTTGAGTTATCAAAACCACACAGAAAAGCTTTACGCACGACCCGCGAGCAGCAGTGATAATAAGGTGTGTCGTCTAAGCTAACGATAGTTTGTCTTGGTCTGGCCATCTTCAAATACCATTTAGGAAGGGGAAATAAAGCGTAGTTGATTGTTTGATATTTGGCCAATAATTCTGGGTGGCCATGCTATTAATTGGACAGTGATAGTAAGGCGTGTCTTCTAAGCTAACGATAGTTTGTCTTGGTCTGGCCATCTTCAAATACCATTTAGGAAGGGTAAATAAAGCGTAGTTGAGTGTTTAATATTTGGCCAATAATTCTGGGTGGCCATGCTATTGATTGCTATAGACTGCAACGCTGCGACTTAATCTTGATTGTTGACCAGAGATAACATTCACTGTGATCGGCTTTATTTCACCATTAGATATTTTTGATGATGTATATAATTTATAACTCCTTGAAGAATTTTTTATTCTCCCTTGCTTGAAATCACTTGTAATGGCTCTATTTGAAACTTTTGTTTTATCACTACTATTTCTTAACATGAACACAATCTCACCAAGTTCTTTAGCTAAAATAACTTTTGCAGCATCTTTAAAATTTATACCAACTGTAATTGTTGAATATTCTAAGAAATCCTTTTCATACCCATACATTTTAAAGTCTTGAGTTTGTGAAACGAGGGAAATATTATCTACTGAAAGAATTCTCACTTTTTGTAAAAGTGGTTCAATTTGCTTTAATGGTTCATCAGCTAACTCTTCAGAGTCCTCAACCACTTTCTCTGTAACCAGTAATAAATCTACAATATCGCCGGGTAGCGCCATTCCAGAAGCAGAGTTTAAATTATCAATTTCTAATGTAACAGCCCTTTCACCCTCTCGCAGTAAATCAGAAAAGCTTTCTATACCCAGACCTGCAACATAATGACTAAGCAAAGGTTCACCTGCTATCATATTGTGTTTCACAACTTGCCCCTCATACGTAAGCGCTCAATTAACCGCACATACCAATAATCTTCAAATGTGACATGATTATTTCCTAACTAAATCTAGGAAAACAATCATGTCAAAAAACGATAAAATACAATACTG
>NZ_JBEOPI010000053.1:0-23965 GCF_040309905.1 Shewanella sp. CAL98-MNA-CIBAN-0140 | reverse complement strand
AATTAATTTTGAAAGCCTGCTGGCTCTAGCTTGCTCTATAATTTGGCTGCCAATGTGAAAGATCAACAGCCCCTAGTTACAGAGAATATTTTATCTACAGAAGAAAAAGATGATATTGAAAGTATTATTGATTACAGAAATGATATAGCACATTCAATTGAAGAGCTTGTTTTTGATCTGAATGTAGACTCATATTCAAAAAGTCATGTTAAATTCGCGGGTAAAAAATATGAGCATGGTGTACTTGAACGTTTAAAAAAATATAAAGAGTTAATGTATAAAAGATTCTCTGGCAAATATGTTTTTGAAATTAATATGAATAGCGTATTGTTCGCTCAAGCAGAGCGAACTTATCTAATTGAATTAGCAAAAATAGATAAAAAAATACGTCGATTACTTGAGTTAAGAAAAGTGTAAAATAAAAAAATAGAGTGTGAAGTAAAGCAGTTGAATGAGTTAGATATAACTAAGCTTCAACCATGGCATCCAAAAAACTTCAGACCTAACAGACAGTTATCACCTCAAGGTATAAAGTGTATGCATATGCTTTTTAGTTTAAATGTAAGTAATATTACAGTGAGTTATTTGATGCGTATTTCACTAAAATCAATTAGTAAAAGAAAGAGGATTTGGCTAAAATAAAATACAAGCTTTCAAATAACCTAATCTGCAATCCACTTGTCCAAAACAGCTCTCATTGAGCTGTTTTGGTTGCATCAATTATTCTTCACTGCTCAAAATAAAATTGCTAATCGCTTTTGAGATCAGGTCTTTCTTCATCGTAGTGCGTGCGAGAGGCTGGTTAAACCAAAAGCTCATTGGTTGGTCAAAGCCGATACCGTGCATATAATTGTAGAGCGCCTTACGCAGTCCTTCGCCCAGCATGTCATGATCGGTGCCGGTTGGGTCGGTGAAATCCACATCGTTTTCAGCGAATAAGATCTCTGGGCGTTCAGCAAGGGTGATACCAAACTGCTCTGGGTTCAAGCCAATAGGGCTGTGGATGGTGGCCACAAAACGATGCCAGTAGGCGGACTGGAAACAGCCTTGCTGCATCAATTGGCGCACCATTTCCAGCGAATCGATAGTCTCTTGTTCGGTTTGTGTTGGAAAGCCATACATTAAATAGGCATGCACCAAGATACCGGCATCACTAAAGGCTTTGGTGACATGGGCGACGCGCTCAACACTCACGCCTTTTTTCATTAGTTTCAATAGTCTGTCTGAAGCCACTTCAAGGCCGCCACTGACTGCGATACAACCCGAGTCTGCCAGTAACTGGCAACGCGCTGGGCTAAACGTTCTTTCAAAGCGGATATTACCCCACCAGCTGATCACTACGTTGCGTTCAATGAGGCGTTTTGCAAACGCAAATAAGGTTTTTGGCGGTAGGGCTTCATCGACAAAATGGAAACCTGTTTGTCCGGTTTCTTCAATAAGCGCTTCGATGCGGTCCACCAGAATATCCGCGCCAGCAGTATCGTAGCGGTCGATGTAGTCCAAACTGACATCGCAAAAGCTGCATTTACGCCAGTAACAGCCATGGGCTATGGTGAGTTTATTCCAGCGGCCATCACTCCAAATACGGTGCATAGGATTGAGCATTTCACATAAAGACAGGTATTCGCCCAATGGCAAGCCATCGTAAATGGGCGCGCCAACGTCGACCTGTGGAATGTCGTGTAGCAGTTCGTTTTGATTTAAGTGGACGTAGGCTTGACCATTTTCATCTTCTGCGAGGAAATAGGTTCGCACTAACTCGTCTATCTCGCGCTTGCCTTCAAAGTATTCCAGCAGGGTGATAAGTGGGCGTTCGCCGTCGTCAAGACAGATAAAGTCGACAAACTCAAATACGCGAGGGTCTTTGAGTGCGCGCAGCTCAGTATTGACAAAACCACCGCCCATGACGATGGGAAGCTCAGGATTGATGGCTTTACAGGTTTGCGCAATACGCAAAGCGCCGAGCATGTTACCGGGAAAAGGCACGGTTAACGCGACCACGCTAGGCTGAGTTTCTTCTAGATACTGCTCGACCAACTGTTCCAAAATTTCCGAGCTGAAACTAGGGTCTCCCATCAAGGTGTCGTAGAGGTTGTCAAAGCTTGGGTTGGCCGACGCTAATTTTTCGCCATAGCGGCTGACTTCAAAGTAAGGATCAACCCCCTGAGTAATCACGTTCGACAGATCATTAATAAACAGGGTGGTGAGATATTTGGCTTTATCTTGTACGCCTAAATTGCCAAAGGCCGCTTGCAACACATCGCCAGATATCTCTTCCATCTGGGCTATAGTGTCAAATGCTGGGCCTTCTGGTAAAAAACGCCGTGAGTTAATCCGCATTGCTAGGCTTGGATCTTTACCCTGCAAAAAGCGAATGGCAGGCTCAACGGCTAGATGGTAACGATCGTATTCGGCTAGAAAATTAAAGATCACATCAGGTAGCTCATTGTCTTCAAAATGCTCGAAGTTTTCTTCCACATGCTGACGGATAATCTCCAGCGCAGGCGCCGTCATCATCTCAAGGAAAAGCTCAATAGCAGGATCTCGCTGAACCGCCTCATAGCCTCGTGAGCGTAAAAAACCAGTCAAATACGCTGTTGCCGGATACGGCGTATTCAGCTGGGTCATAGGTGGAGTCATTAGAAGAACGGTCATAACCTGCCTTTAAATAGTAAAACCTGAATGCTTATTGCGAAACAGAATAATGGCAGCAAATGCCGCTGCCATAAAATAATAATGAATTCTAACAAATGACCTGTAAAAAATCCCAGTAGATTAGAAAATGGTTGATTGATCACCGGTTGATTGCGCCGTCTGGATTGATCATATGCTTCGCCATTTGAGGCGGAATAGTCGTCAGTGTCGACTTTATGCTTTTTTAACAGTGCGATCAGGACTGCGAGGCACGCTGATTAAGCGGTCGAGTAAGTCGAGTCAGATGGACTGAATTTTCATCTGACCCTGCTAATGCTTAATTAAGGATGGGCGCTAGATAACCAGTGCCAAGTTGTTGCATTTGCTGTTCAACCCAGACTACTCTCTGGCGAAAATAAGGGCTTAAATTACGAGGATCGCGATTGCGAGGGCTGGGCAATAGCACGGCTAGGCGCGCGGCTTCATTACGGGTTAGATAGCGAGCCGATTTATTAAAATAATGCTGGCTAGCCGCTTCTACGCCGTAAATCCCTTTACCAAACTCTGCCACGTTGACATACACTTCTAAGATACGTCTTTTGCCCCAAATCGCTTCAAGGCTGACGGCCAACATGGCTTCCAGACCTTTACGAACAAAGCTTTGCCCCGGCCATAGTAAGAGGTTTTTTGCGGTTTGTTGGCTGATGGTGCTGGCACCACGAAGACCTTCACCGTCGTCGTACTGGTTAAGGGCTTTACTGATGGCGGCAAAATCGACACCGAAATGCTCTGGAAACAGCTGATCTTCTGAGGCAACCATGGCTAGCGGTATCTGCGACGGCAACTCATCAATACTTATCCAGTGTTGGGTAACCGGATAAGGGCTTTGCAGCATAAATGACGTAGTCGGTGGCGCCACAAATCGAAACACCAGTAACAATAGCGCCAGTAATAGCAACAACCGCCACATAACAAACCATGTCCAACCCAAAAAACCTCGTTTACGATTTGCCATTCACTGCCTCTGGTTATGTCAGCCTTTGAGGCTTTGTCGTCTTCGATGTGCAAGAGTATAGGATATTGAGCATCAAGACCAAACGCTAATAAACGTCGTTCAAACTTTATTTCTCAAGGGAAGTTTACCTCATATCGGTATACAGATTCATTAAGCCGCAATAATGCCTAAGGTGGTCACAATGTGATACTCATTTTTCAACGCGTTAGGGTTATCATTAAGGGTTAAGTTGATTACAGTCATGCCCCCCAGGTTTGGCGATTATTTTAAATGGGCAATCCTGCGGTTATCACTTGCTCATTATTAAACGTTAATGGCGTTAATCTCGGCAAGTTTGCCACTATCTATATTGGCCATATGATTACTACTTCAGGTTAAGTTAACCAACAATAAGCTGCTCAACAGTAATCCATAGCGATAAAATCTTTTCATATAAGTTCCTCAACAAGGTTTGATATTTGACAAGATAGTGCGGATGTCTGCCAAGCTGGTTTGCCATTGATGATAATCAAGCCTAATAGAATAGGCGTTGTTATCGACCATCAATACCAATGATGGAAACCCTTGAATAGGAAGTTGACCAGCAAGGTTAATTTCTTGCAACAGTTGTTTGTCTATGTCATTAGCGGTTAATTGTTCAACGAAAGGTGCTTCAGGGATGCCAACTTGAATCGCGATAGCCACTAAAGTATCGAGATCCGATGGGTTTTTCGCATTCAAGTAATACGCCTGTTGAATCGCATTAATCATTTGTTTTTCAAGCCCATATTGACGAGCAATGATACTGGCTCGACATGCTGGATAAGTCGATCGCCTGGGTTGGCAGAGATGCCAAAAGTCATGATTAAATTTAGTGCCCAGTTGTTGAGTAATTTTTTGCCACGTTTGTTGTAACATTTGCTGCATGGGTCGTGGCATTGGGAGATCTGAATCTGGCGCCAACCCCCCGACCAAGTATTTGATGGTTAACTGTTGGCCCAATTGCTGCTGCAGTTGAGCTTGCAGCGTGTCCCATGTGGGGCGATATCCCCAACACCAACTGCACATAGGGTCGTGAACATAATAGAGTGTTGTGTTAGGCATTATGGACCTCGTTGTTAAGCGTTAAAACGCTACTGCTGTTATTCGTTTTATCTATTTAGGGTTATTATTGTCATATTAATTCTATATTTTAGTCATATTCATTGCGTAAGCTGGTGGCGATAATGAGTCAATCAACCCTGCATTACAACAGGCATGCATGACAATATGGAGCAAAAAGATGACAAGGAAAAACAGTGTCACACTGGGTATTATTTCGATTTTGACCAGTATGTTATGGGTCTCAGGCTGTAACAGTAACGATAATAATACCAGCGTAGCAACAGAATTGAATAAAAGTGTCAGCGCTCAAGTGGGCCCTAGACCGCTATTTTTAGTCGGTCAAATGCAAGACAGTGAGTTAAAAGATCAATTAGCGCAATGTGCTTCAAATTCATTTTACCGGACTGATTTCTCGATTGGCCACCGTGGTGCATCGATGCAATTCCCTGAACACACCAAAGAAGCCTATCAAGCAGCCATCGATTCCGGTGCTGGTATTGTTGAATGTGATGTGACCTTTACCGCAGATAAAGCGCTCGTGTGTCGTCATTCACAGTGTGATTTAGCCACTACCACCAATATTCTGTCCATTCCAGCCCTAGCCAATAAATGTTCAGTGCCATTTTTACCCGCCGATGCTGTTAACGGTGTCAGCGCTACGGCGACTTGTTGTACTAGCGATATCAGTTTAGCTGAATTTAACACCTTAAAAGGCAAAATGGACGGCTTTAACCCCAATGCCACCACAGTCGAAGAGTTTATGGACGGCACGCCAAATTGGCGCACCGATTTATATGCCGGTAATGGCACTTTAATGACTCATGCTGAAAGTATTGCCTTATTCAAAGCTGCTGGAGTAAAGATGACTCCAGAGCTTAAGTCGGCTAGTGTCAGCATGCCCTATGATGGCTTTACCCAACAAGATTACGCTCAGAAAATGCTAGATGAATATGCCGCAGCAGGTGTTGATGCATCGCAAGTATTTCCGCAGTCGTTTAATTTAGACGATATAAAATATTGGATAGCCAATGCGCCTGAATTTGCCGATCAAGCGGTATACCTCGATGGCCGTGACGAGCAGGCTGGATTTGACCCGCAAAATAGCGCGACTTGGTCACCGAGTATGGATACCTTGGCCGCTGATGGCGTAAAAATTATCGCGCCACCGTTATGGATGTTAGTCACTTTAGATAATAACAAGGCCATCGTACCTTCTGAATATGCTAAAGCGGCTAATGCAGCTGGCTTAAAAATTATTGCATGGTCACTTGAGCGTTCAGGCCCACTGAGCCAAGGTGGTGGCGGTTGGTACTATCAAAGTATTGCCGACGTGGTTGATAACGAAGGTGACACTTTTGAGCTGTTAGATGTACTGGCAAAAGATGTTGGCGTAATCGGTGTGTTTTCCGACTGGCCCGCTACCGTGACCTATTATGCTAACTGCATGGATATGTAACGATTAACAGTATTATTGTCCCTTATTTAGCTGGGATAAACTGAACTTATCAAGAAGGTGCTGACATTGTTGGCACCTTTTTTTATTCTATTCACTATACTCGTTGTGATAGAAGACTAATTGCTCACGGCTCAACCAAGCTTCGAGCGAGTGGGCGATGATAAACGCTAATGTCACTTGTTGATGTATTATCGAAGCGACCGAAATAGTGACATAAATGAGGTTTATAGCGATGTGGCTAGCCTTTAGTCTATATAGCTCGCAGAGGATGTCAGTGGTAGTGTTATAGCACAACAAGACCTATAACCATATATAAAATAAGGATATTTAGGATGAAGTTAACCAAACGTTTTTGCATGATTGGCGCGGCAGCCGCGCTGTCTATTAGTACGGCTGTTATGGCGGCACCGACATTTATTAATATTCTTACTGGCGGCACCAGTGGTGTGTATTATCCTATCGGTGTTGCTCTTTCACAACTGTATAGTAATGGTATTGAAGGCTCTAAAACCTCTGTTCAAGCGACTAAAGCGTCTGTTGAAAACCTTAATTTATTACAAGCTGGACGTGGCGAATTAGCACTTGCGTTAGGTGATTCGGTATCGGCTGCATGGGCGGGTGATGCTGAAGCAGGTTTTAAGACACCGTTGAACAAATTACGTGTCATTGCCGCAACATATCCTAATTTTATCCAAATTGTCGCCAATAAAGATGCAGGGATTAATAGCCTTGCCGATTTAAAAGGCAAACGTATTTCTGTGGGGGCGCCTAAATCTGGTACTGAGCTAAACGCTCGCGCTATTTTTAGTGCTGCAGGCTTAAGCTATGACGATATGGGGAAAGTGGAATTTCTGCCTTATGCCGAATCAGTTGAGCTAATTAAAAACCGTCAATTGGATGCGACCTTACAATCGTCTGGCCTAGGTATGGCGGCCATTCGTGATTTAGCCGCCACCATGGCGATTAACTTTGTCGAGATCCCCGCAGATATCGTGGCTAAAATTAATAATCCCGCTTATCAAGTAGGGGTGATTACTGCCAATACCTATGAAGGTCAAACTACCGATATTAGTACGGTGTCGATTCAGAATTTATTGGTAAGCCATAGTAAGGTCTCTGATGAAATCGCCTATCAAATGACTAAACTTATGTTTGAAAACTTGGATCGTTTAGGTACGGCACACTCTGCCGCTAAGGCTATCAGTTTAGACACAGCGACCAAAAATCTGCCTATTCCAATGCATCCAGGTGCAGAGCGTTACTACAAAGAGGTGAATGCATTGTAATCTCATTTTTACTTTGCGAGCGCTTGCTTAACCTAAGCAAGCGCTTATGTGTTTTTGTCTTTCGGCATACCATTTTTAGCTGTAGTAAGGGTAGAGGTATACCATGAGCGAGCCATCCAATAACCAGACTATTATGTCGCAACGAGGCTTAAGTGCTGATACCCGAGATTGGCCAAAAGCCCTATTTTTCGTGGCACTCATTTTTTCTATTTTCCAAATTACCACCGCAGCATTTCATCCTGTTTCAACCCAAGTGTTACGCGCTGTGCACGTGGGTTTTTTATTATTAGTGGTATTTATTAGCTATCCAGGTATCGGCAAAAGCCAGCCATGGCAACCCCTAGCCTGGATACTCGGCTTAGCGGGTATGGCTACCGCGGCTTATCAATGGGTATTTGAAGCTGACTTAATTCAACGTTCCGGTGACTTAACCCAAAATGACATGATTATTGGTGTGGTATTAGTCGCTCTAGTGTTTGAAGCGGCAAGGCGAGTGATGGGCATTGCCCTGCCGATCATTTGTGGTTTATTTCTGGCTTATGGTTTGTTTGGTGAGTATTTGCCCGGAGAACTGATGCACAGAGGGTATGGTTTTGATCAAATTATTAACCAGTTAGCCTTTGGCACAGAAGGCTTATATGGCACGCCAACCTATGTATCAGCGACGTATATTTTCTTGTTTATTCTGTTTGGGGCCTTTTTAGAGCAAGCTGGGATGATCCGCTTATTTACCGATTTTGCCATGGGATTATTTGGCCATAAAGTCGGTGGACCCGCAAAAGTATCTGTGGTGTCATCGGCACTAATGGGCACCATTACTGGATCCGGTGTGGCTAATGTGGTGACCACTGGCCAGTTTACGATTCCGTTAATGAAGCGTTTTGGTTATCGATCTGCTTTTGCGGGCGGGGTTGAGGCCACGTCCAGTATGGGCAGCCAAATTATGCCGCCGATTATGGGCGCAGTAGCCTTTATTATGGCTGAAACCATTAACGTGCAATTTATTGAAATTGCAAAAGCAGCGATGATCCCCGCTGTACTGTATTTTTGCTCGGTGTTCTGGATGGTGCATTTAGAAGCTAAACGCGCCAATTTATCGGGCTTACCCAAAGATCCGTGGGCAGCGATTAAGCTACGTTGGTACTTACTCATCCCGTTATTTATTTTGATTGGCTTGTTGTTCTCTGGTCGCACGCCACTGTTTTCTGGGATGGTGGGGTTAGCACTGACTGCTATTGTGATTTTAGGTTCGGCCATTATTCTCAATCTATCATCAGCTGCGATGCGGTTTGTTTTTTGGATAGCGCTAGGGGTGTTATGTGCTGGTTTCTTTCAATTAGGCATCGGGGTGATGTTTGGGGTTATTGCGCTGCTGGTGGTTATTTGTTGGTTTGTTAAAGGCGGTAAAGAAACCCTTCAACTGTGCTTACATGCCTTGGTAGAAGGTGCTCGTCATGCAGTACCCGTTGGAATAGCGTGTGCATTGGTTGGAGTGATTATTGGCATTGTGTCACTTACGGGTATTGCCTCTACCTTTGCCGGTTATATTTTGGCGGTTGGCCAAGATAACCTGTTTTTATCGTTAATACTGACCATGGTAACGTGTCTCATTTTAGGCATGGGGATCCCAACTATTCCTAACTACATTATTACCAGCTCAATTGCTGCGCCAGCGTTACTGGATTTAGGCGTGCCGTTAATTGTGTCGCATATGTTTGTGTTTTACTTTGGCATCATGGCAGACCTTACCCCGCCGGTTGCGCTAGCGTGTTTTGCGGCAGCGCCAATAGCGAAAGAGAAAGGCTTAAAAATCAGCTTGTGGGCTATTCGTATTGCTATCGCTGGGTTTATTATTCCCTTTATGGCGGTATACGAACCAGCGTTAATGCTCCAAAGTGGTGGCGTGTTGGATACCCTTTTTGTGGTGCTTAAAGCGACGGTTGCAATTGGGATTTGGGGAATTATCTTTACTGGGTATTTATTCCAAAACCTTTATTGGTGGGAGCGTATTTTAGGCTTTATTGCCGGTGGTTGTTTAATTATGGCGACGCCATTAAGTGATGAGTTAGGTTTTGGTTTGGCACTGGCGTTTATGTTACAGCACCTGTGGCGTGCACGTAAGTTACAACGTTTAGCACAGGACAAATAATGCTAGGATTATGTTTAGGCCTAGCGGGCACAATATGGGCTCAAGTACCTGCTGAGAAAATGACTTTATCGTGGACCCACACGATTGAAAAAATTCGTTGGGCAGAAGATTATCGCTTGCAGCCTGACGGGTTTATCTTAGAGCAAGCAAGGGTAAAAGGCAGTGGTGCAGGGATGGAGATACCGTTGGATGCCGTGTTAAACAATGGCAGCTGGCATTACACCCCCCATTTACCTATCTTGCCGATGCTAAAACTTGGTCGTACCCCAGAAGCAGGTGATTACCAGCTGTGTGTTTCATCTGCTCAGCGCGAGCAACAATGTCACCCAATGAGTTTTTGGGTCGGAGAGCCGACAGTTGAACAGCCATTGATAGAGTTATGGGGTTGCGATATAGGGTAGTGACATTGTGACGTCAGTTCGCATAATGCATCATGTTGTTTGCCTCGTTTTAGACATAAAAAAAGCTGAATCAAGGATCCAGCTTTTTCTTTATGAAGCGTTTTGACAAAGACTTACTTTGAAAAAATATCTTGCAGTGCGGGTACTACTTGTTTCTTACGGCTTAATACGCCGTCTAACCACACTTTACCATCGACGGTAGGCTTACCGTAAGCGCGCTCAGTTAAGTCTGCTAAGTCAGAAATTACCAACATTTCTGAGCCTTCTTTCATGATATCGGTTAGCAGTAATAATACGCTGTGACGATTACCTTCGGCTTTCAGTTTAACGATATCCGCGGCTAAATCCGCTTTGATTGAGTCAAATACAGATAAGTCGATCACTTCTAACTGACCAATACCGACCAAGTTACCGTTCATGTTAAAGTCTTTAAAATCACGCATAACTAAGTCGCGCGCCGGCGTGCCTTCAACCGCTGATTTGACTTTAAACATGTCCATGCCGAGTGCTTTAAAGTCTTCAATACCGGCGATTTTAGCTAAGGCTTCAACACAACGAATGTCTGCGGTGGTGCAGGTGGGTGATTTAAAAATGACCGTGTCACTTAAAATGGCGCACATCATAATACCAGCGATGTTGGCAGGGATTTCTACTTGGTAAAAATCGTACATCATTTTAATCACTGTGTTACTGCAACCCACGGGGCGGATCCAACACTCTAGCGGAGTCGAAGTGGTTAGGTCGCCTAATTTATGGTGATCAACAATCCCCACAATAGTCGCTTGAGCGATATCATCTGGTGCTTGAGTAACTTCTGAATGGTCAACAATATAGACTTCTTCGCCAGCATAACTGGTTTTATATTCTGGCGCTTCAAAACCAAATTTCTCTAGAATAAATGCGGTTTCTGGTGATAACTCGCCTAAACGGGCCGCAATGGCCGGTTCATCGATTTGGTTTTTTAAATATGCTAATGCGATAGCACCACAAATTGAATCTGAATCAGGGATCTTGTGACCCACTACATACATTGCCATTGAAACACTCTCCTATAAAGTTGTGATGATTTTAACAAGGATTAATCTTCATCGCATTAAAAAACAACACTTGATTGATTCAACTTACCAGATCAAGCTTATCGTTGATGATATGAGCTATCAATGGCTCAAAAAAAAGCCCCAAGCGGAGAGTCTCGGGGCCTTTCTATCTTACCAAGGGTAAATGCACATTCGTCATTAGCTCAGGTATGACACATTTGTCTCTAGCTCATATATGACAGGGATGTTGAGAGATATGGTGTGCATGGATTAACTTTAGCAGACTTTGGTTAGATAGCGATATTTTGCCATAATATCCATAGTTGGACTGAGCTGAGGCTATCTTGCTCTCGCTATTTTGTTATAGCCGAACTTTAATCACCACTTTACGGACTTTTTGTGGTGTTGCACTGGTGCCTGGCATATGTATGTCGCCGGGGAAAAACAGCGCGAACATGCCCGCTTTTAGAGGAATAAATGCCGCGTCATCTTTGTTAGATTGATAATCGTATTCAGCATAGTCATGTTTGTCAAAATAGGGCTTAGAAGGCGTTTGATTGGCCAAGGGTAAATAACCAAATTCTTCTTCACCGCTGACCACATATTGCACATCAATGTATTGTTGATGAACTTCAAACGGCTCTATTTCTTTGGGTTTGGTTTCATAATCATTGACGATAACGAAAATATTTTTGCCTTCAAGCGGGTAGGTTCCCACTTCAAGCTGACTAAAGTCTGTGTCGGCGAGATGGGTTAACGCTATGGCTAATCTCGGGTTGAGCGGTGTATAAAGGTGACGATTGGCTAAAGTATCAACAATCATAAAAAATTCCGTAAAGTAAAAGCCACAAAAACATCATAGCGTGTTAGCGCTAAAGCATACTGTTTTACAAACACAACAGCATTAAAAATATAATAAGAATTGTAAATTACCTGCACGACAGAGCTGAGTTAATATCCTCATTTTATCCATACATGAGCCTTGATTGGTTTTATACATCCCTGTTATGGCGAAAAGCCTAAGCCAACCTCAGCGCGGCAATAAGGGGTGAGTAGACTCGACAAATTAGCTTGGGAGTGAGTCTTTCAAATCAAGCTTGCTCTATGCCTTGATAGCGGGGTGAATTCATGGGTTAACAGCCGTATTGTTTATTGGCTGCAATGTGCAATAAAGCCAGATATTGTTACCTTTGGCACCATAATGGATCGTATCGAGCGTTTATAGCGCCTTAGCATATTGGATGTTTTTTGTTCTTTTTTTGTTCTTTTTTTGTTCTTTTTTGAAATACAGTCGTATTGAACAAGGTCTATTGGAGTAGAGCGTAGCGAGTTTAGTGGTGATGTCGTTAGTTCGCATTATTTAACCCGCTTAAGTTGTTGAATTATTAACCACTGCTACACTTATTTTATTGATTCGACTTTGGTTCAGTAACGTCACCTATGGTGTTGGAGGCTGTTATGCAAACAAAAGAAGTGGCATTACTCATCCAAGATGCAGTGCTGTTGCCCGGTGGGCGACTTGAAATTCGAGTCGTGACACCTAGCGATTTATGTATGGTTGCAGATGTATTAAAAGGCCACTATGACCTAGCATTTGCGCCATTGAAAGTGAATAGCGAACTGCCTTGTTATATTGCGGCAACCCAATGCAATATTATTGACTTCAATCAGTTGGAGGATAGTTCGTTAAGCATTGTTATTGAAGGTTCACAACGTCTTAAAATCTTATCCGCCGCCAAAAAACGTGATGGTTGCTGGATTGCTCGTGCGCTACCTTGCGCTAATTGGTGCGATGAGCCCATCGCGGGTGAGTTTGAAATTATCAGCGCCGCACTTGAACAATTTTATCAAGTGAATCCGGATTTGCTTGAGTTGTACTCACAAGTACATTTAGAAGATGCCACTTGGGTTAGTCAACGTTGGTTAGAAGTTTTACCTATGTATAACCGGGATAAGTTGATTTTAGTTGAACAACCTAATTGCCATAAGACCATGGATTTTGTGCTGCAATTACTCAAGTCGCATGTGGATGTATAACGCTTATATTGTGTTATTTTCCTAGCGATAATTAAGATACAATCTAGATTCGGCCTGATAAGATAACACTAACATTTTGTCTTTTATCGTTATCTTTATATAGCCAAGTTATTTATGCCTAATTCATCAAATTATATCGCGGGTCACGTTCTGTCTTCTTGCCAAACATCAAGCGCTGCCATTGCTGCTCAGCCATCCTATATTGTGTTGCCACGTACTAATGAGTTAGCAGGCAAGCAATACCACACTGTGATTGATTTTTTGATCGATCATTTTAAACAAATTGATCCCAGTGTGTGGCAACAAAGGATCGAAGCAGGCAAAGTACATTGGCAGCATGGCGGGTTAATTGGTATTAATACTGCCTATCAAGCGACCCAAAGAGTGTATTACTATCGGGAAGTGGTGGCTGAAACTAAAGTGCCGTTTGTTGAGCAAGTGCTGTATCAAGACAGCAACACTATTATTGTCTATAAACCGCATTTTTTACCTGTGACCCCAGGCGGTAATTACGTTAACGAATGCTTGGTGCATCGATTACGTATCGCCACGCAAATTGACACTGTAGCACCCGCCCACCGGCTAGATAAAGATACGGCAGGGGTGATGTTAATGACGCTGGATCCGCAAACGCGGCATGCATATCACCAGTTGTTTTTAGATAACAAGATTACCAAAGATTATCAGGCCATCGCCAAGTTAACTCCACAGCTATTAGCACAGTTAGCCGATAATACTTGCACCTTGCCCATGCATTGGACCGTTAAAAATCGTATCGTTGCGGCTACCCCCAGCTTTACCATGCAGGTGGTTGAAGGTGAGGCTAACAGCCATTCTGAAATCAGTTTAGTGGCGGTAATGGGTGATTTAGGCTTGTTTACATTAAGCCCAATCACAGGTAAAACTCACCAATTACGAGTGCATATGCAGAGTTTAGGTATGCCGATTTTAAACGACCGCTTTTATCCGATATTACAGCCTAAAGGGCCTGATAATTTTGGCAAGCCGTTGCAACTATTAGCGAAACGGTTACGGTTCACCGATCCTATTAGTGGTATTGAACAAGACTTTGAGTGCCAAGGATTGGATTTTTAGCTGACTTTTTAGCTAATAAAAAACCGCCATCGTAAAAGTCGATGGCGGTTTTTTTGTTTCAGCTTATCGCATTTCTAGTCTGTTCTAGTCTGCTTTAGTGTGTTTAATACCTTTGCGGTTTTTCATTGGGTCGCCATCATAACCAAGGGCTTTCCAGTCTAAACGCTCGCCTTTGTTATGACAGTCATTACATTGTAATGCCTTGTCTTTTGGTGACACCATGTGGTTGACACGCCACCACATTACGGTTTCAACAAAACCATGATTACCACTGTACTTGAGTCCTTTCTCTATCATGGTTGGGTTAGCTTCCATTCCCAGTTTTGCGGCTAAGTCCCAATCAAATTCACTCCAGTAGCCACCTTCACCGTAAATTTTAGGCGTCAGTAAGATGTTGAGTTCAGTGTCATAAATTTGTTTGCCTGTATGCACTTTAAATGGGTAGATTTTGGCTTTAGGATCGTTAATATCACCTAATGGATAAGCTAATTTAAGCACTTTAGCTGGGTCCATTTTGTCGCCAGGCATGTAAGCATCGGCGTAGCCATTAAACCAAGCATATTGTGGTTTCACGTCTTTTTGCCAAATAAAGCTACCTTTCTTTTTCATATAGGTGTGCTTGCCGTATTGATCTGTCGTTACAGGAATATCTTGACCTGCGGTTGACCAATCCCAACGCATTTTGGTGGTTAGATTTTTAGCAAATGATGGAATATGACATGTCTGACACGCCACGGCTGCTGTATGAGTGTTCAGTCTTTTATTTTGATGTGGAGCTGCATCATGGCAGTTTTCACAACCAATATGATTTTCACCACCTGGCGATACTCCCATCGCATTACCGGTAATTTGATGATTTTCGGTGACATGACAAGTTTGGCATTGGAAATCGTTACCATCGGTGTCCATGTGCACATCGGTGGCTTTGTCTGGGTAAGACATGGAGGAGTCTAAATCGCCATGTTTAACACCATCACCGCCGCCGCCGTAAAAGTGGCAACTGCCGCAATTATCGCGCACTGGTGCACCCACATTTTGTGCTACGCGGGCTAAATTGACTCTTGCTAAGGCCTCGCCGGCACCAACAGGGTCTTTTATGTAAGTACCAGTCGTGTCGTGACAGACTAAGCAGTCCACTTTGCTCATGTCTTTAAAGTCGAATGTAGAATCTTTCCAACCATAACCCGCATGACAACTGGTGCAGCGCGGTTCATTACCCGCTATCGACACACAAAAATTGTTGATGCTGTTTTTCTTTCCTCTCTTAACGGTGCGACCAGGTAATTCTTGTTCCAATTCCCAAGTCCAATGTGAAGACTTCATAAACTCTTCAGCATGTTCTTTATGGCATGTTAAGCATTGTGTCGTCACTTCAGGGCCATTGGCAAAAGGCCCTTTCAGCGCCTCTTTATGGTCAAATGCAGCCTGCGCGCTACTGCTTAATAACAGTAATACAGCCAGTGCTGATAATAGTTTCATGATGTTTATCCTTACCCCTGAGCTTGTGCTCAGGGGGGCCAAGTTAGAGATTTAAGTTAGAAGTTAATCGTTAGTGAAGCATTAACGTCATAGGCGGTGTCGACCACTGGCAGCATGGAGTAAGCGTTACCGGCAATCACATCGTCAACTTTCAGAGGTGAACCTACTGGTGAGCCACTTCCGGTATATTCATAGTCGTAATACAAACCGGCTAACTTGATAAACATTTTTGGATTAATATCAAAGATATAATAGGCTTCGGCAACATGACCACGGGTGGCTAACTTACTGCCAATAGGGTCATCTTGAGCTTGGGTGAAGGGACTCCAGTATTTAGAACCGTAGTTATACTCCAAGCCGAATTTACCGTATGGTGCAGGTATTTGCATACCCACATAAATGCCATAGCCATCTTTGGTGTCACTATCAACCGTTTCTTTTGGTACCATAATAATTTCTGTACCCGTGCTGTTAAGTTCTGCTTCAAATACTGCATCGCTTAACATGCCACCGAACAAACCTGCATTACCGTTAGGTTCTGCACGAGTCCAACCGAGTGAAGCAAACACTTTCATGTCGTCATCGGATTCATAGGCATAACCTAATCCACCTAAATATATATCTCCAATTACACCACTAGGCTGTACTCGGGTGACGAAGTTAAAGTTGTCAAACTTTTGCATGTCTTGATACATGGTTGGGGCAAAGATACCCGCGAGTTGAGTTGGGAATGCCATGGTGCCTGTGAAGCCATCATTGACATCTTTAGCGCCGAATAAAGTGAACTGCAAGAAGTGGTTACCGTCGTTGATAACGTCGATATTAAAACCACCGAGGTGAGTGTCTTTGGTGATGATGTCACCAAACAATTCGCCATTGCCGTATTGCGACTCAAAGCCTTGACCATAGCAAAAACGCACGGTTTGGCCTTCAATGCCGGTGATATCACCCAGATTGTAACCTAAGGTTAGGCCATCGAAGTTGAAATTGACTAAGTGACCTGATGGCGTGCCGCCTCTGAGTTCATTTTCACGATAATGACTTGGTGGGCCGTACGTTGAGGGGCGACGTCCGATAGAAAGGTACGTGCCGCTACCGTTAATGTCTTTCCAGTTAAAATAGGCGCGTTCTACTTTTAATTCATCACCACTGGTGCTGCCGCTACTGGTGCCGTCCATGGTGAATGAGTTCCACGAGTCAAACACTTTAACCCCGCTAGAGTCTCCCCAGCTCTTAAACATGGTCAAGCGTCCGGCAAAGCTGACGTTATCCCATACTTTGGCATTAATGTTTAGGCGCAACCGCGTGGTATAAAATATATCGTTATCAATATCTTGTTGAGTTTTTTGACCTAACAGCATTGGCATAACGCCATTTAGCGCACCGCTTTGAAACGCGCTGGCTAAATCAGGGTTAGCCATCATCATTTGGCCTAATGGTGAAGTGGCACTATTAGGATCGCCAAATACTCCTGACATGGCTTTAGCGCCAAAGTCAGAAAAATTGACATTCATGGCTGGGTTCCAAGTGACATTTTGATAATGTAATGAATGTGCTTTGGTTCTAAAATCACCTGTGATTGCGACTCTATCTAAGGCAGTATGACGCTCGGTTTTGTCAACCCGCGAGCTTAAGTAGTCAAGATCATCGGTAACGCTAGCAAGCTGTTGTTTCAGGTCGGCAATTTTTTGTGAATCAGTGTCTGCCGCTAGACTTGCACTACTCATAAAAAGAGCGTTGGCAACTAATATTGAGATGAGAGTTCTCATGGTATTTCTCCCCGTTAATTGCCAAATGGTCAGTTCAATTTGGCAATTTTTTGGTGTAAGTTTCCCTGAGGCTAAGCCCCACTATTTTTTTCGGTTTGTTTATTGGCTGATATTTTCGCTTAGGACGAAAAGGTGCTCAGCATTGATGATTTAACCGCAGGTTGCTGGTTGGTCTGAATCAGCTGCGTGATCATACAAAAACTGTTGAATGTCTTTCAGGTCTTTTTCTGATAAGGCTTCAAAAATGGCGGGTTTAGCTTTGTGCATATCACGGGTAAAAAATCGATCCCACTGGCTCATGGTTTTTGTCATTGGAGTGAGTTCTACGCCTTCACTATTGACACTGTGGCACGCTTTACATTCTTTTTTGTACAGGTGTTTGCCTTTTTTAGGGTTACCACCATCGGCTGCCATTACTTGGCTACCGAGTGATAATGCAATGGCGATTGCGATACCAACTTTAACGTATGTGTTCATCATTTTATCCTCTATAGAGCTTTTTTATGGTTGAAGCATTAGCAACATGTGATCATTTCTTTGCTGTAAAGAATGTTACCTAAAAATAGGTATTGTTAATTTGAAGTAGATCATATTCATGAGAAAAATCTAATTGAAAAAAAGTTAATTGAAAGAAATCTAATGAACAACTGTGATGCAGATCTATTGTGCAGAGGATAAAATTTTGTTAGGTAACATGGTACTAGGTAGTGATAGATGTTCGGCCACATATAAGAATGTGTTGTTGTTTATGTCTGAATCGTATGCGATAAAAAAAAGGGGCTGTTAATAGGCAGAGATTAATTAGCAGAGATTAATGTGTTGACCGACATGATGACCAATATTGTTGCGCTAATGCTACATAATATTAATGTCGCCATACGGGTTTTTTCTTTATCGATGCGGCCAATTAATCGGCCAGCGACAAGGTAGCCCGCAATCACTGAAGGCAATAACAACAGTGATAACCATAAGTGCTTGAGCTCAACTAAGCCAACAACAGCTAGAATAGCTAGCGCAATTAATGAGCTAAAGACAAAGAAGGCTGATAATGCGGCTCGAAATTGACTGGCATCTTTGCCTGCAAGCAATATAGCCATTGGTGGACCTCCAATGGCAGCGATATTAGCAAATATGCCCGAAAATACCCCGGCGATAAATAAACTGCTGCGATTTATTGGTGCGGTAACGCGATAGGTACTCAGGATCACGGCAATAAACACAATAGCCGCAATAATTAAGCCTAATATGGGTTGGGGCGCAAACAATAATAATCCAGCACCTAAGAATCCCCCAGGAATACGGCCTAATAGCGCATATTGCAGACCATTAAACTGTAAGTGTCCGCGCTCTCGAAAAAGTGTCATGGCAGAGATAGCAAAACCCATGGCAATAATGGGCACTGGGACTAATTGAGGATTAACAATGTACAGCAGCGGGCTGGCAACAACGGCTAACCCAAAACCAATTAAGCTTTGGGTTAGTGCGCCAAAAAACACGATAACTGATGCCAGTATCAAGGTTGTTGGATCGATAAATGGCATCATAAATTCTCGTTAACAACATCACTGCTTCTTAAAAGGGCAGTTTAACAGTTTGTGAGGTAATCACTAACCAGTGAATTATTCGAGCTCTTCCCACTCGATCCCCATATCATCCATTAATTTTTTCGCTTCACTTGGAATGCTGTCAGGTTGATCTTTTGATAAATCAATATCATAAGGCAAAGGTTGACCTGTGTACGCATGCAAAAATGCTTCGCACAGCAGTTCACTGTTGGTTGCATGACGCAGATTGTTTATCTGGCGTCTGGTACGCTCATCTGTCAGTATTTTTAGTACTTTTAGAGGTATAGAAACTGTTATCTTTTTTACTTGTTCACTTTTTTTGCCGTGTTCGGCATATGGGCTGATATATTCGCCATTCCATTCAGTCATTAACTTACCCTTAACGATAAATACGGTGCAGATTTTAAACCGTTACACTCTCTAGTCAAATTATTGCGAATATTTAATCTCGATGCAAATAGATTTCTTGATGTTTAGACGTCTAAGCGTCTATTTTTGTTGACGGATGAAGATCTCTTCGGTAGATTTAGACGTCTAGACATCTCTTTGTGTGTTTGTGACATTTTTAGGAGTCAATTATGACTAAGCATCAAAGCGCCACATTGGCCGTTCGCCAGGGTATTGAAACAGACACACAGCATGGCGCCATAGTGCCCCCAATTTATTTATCAACCAATTATTCCTTCGATGGTCACAACAATCCGCGCGAGTTTGATTACAGCCGATCGGGTAATCCGACCCGCTGTATTTTAGGTGAAGCGCTGGCCAAACTTGAGCAAGGCGCTACAGGTGTAGTGACCTGTACTGGCATGGCCGCCATTACCTTAGTGACTAGCTTACTTGGTCCAGATGATTTATTAGTGGTGCCGCATGATTGTTATGGTGGTAGTTATCGCCTATTTACGCATTTGGCTAAAAAAGGTCAATTTAAGTTGTTGGTTGTTGATCAAACTGATGCACAAGCATTGAACCAAGCCATTGCCCAAAAACCGAAAATGGTCTGGTTAGAAACGCCATCGAATCCACTGCTGCGGGTGGTCGATATTAGTGCTATTAGCCGAGCCTGCCATGACGTCGGTGCGTTAGTGGCGGTAGATAACACCTTTTTATCGCCAATATTACAACAACCCTTGTTATTGGGTGCTGACATCGTTATTCACTCAACCACTAAATACATTAATGGTCACAGTGATGTGGTGGGTGGCGCTGTGGTGGCTAAAGATGCTGAAGTGGGTGAATTATTGCATTGGTGGTCAAATACGTTAGGGTTAACGGGATCTGCTTTTGACAGTTACTTAACCTTGCGTGGCTTGCGCACTTTAGCGGTGCGAATTCGTGAGCATCAGCGTAATGCGCAAAAAATTGTTGCGTTATTGAGTGCCAGTGCTGTGGTGTCCAAGGTGTATTATCCGGGATTAAAAGACCATCCTGGTCACGACATTGCGGCAAAACAACAACAAGGCTTTGGCGCGATGTTAAGCTTTGAGTTGTTCGGTGGTGAAGCTGAAGTGGAGGCATTTTTACAGGCATTATCCCTGTTTAGTATTGCGGAAAGTTTAGGCGGAGTGGAAAGCTTAGTCGCTGTTCCGGCCACGATGACCCACAGAGCTATGGACCCACAAGCAAGGAAAGAGGCTGGTATTAAAGAGACTTTATTGAGATTATCGGTTGGCATTGAAGATGCTGAGGACCTTGTGGCCGACATTAAAGCTGGCTTAGCTGCTGTTAACGCGATTAAATCAGCTTAATTTGGCTTAAATTAGCTTAATTCGAGTTTAAGTTAGCTGTGGTTTTGCCCAAATTAAGTAAAATAGTAAAAATATGCACTTGCAACACTATTCATTTCAAAATAGAAGTCTAGCAGTCGCAACACAAGTCGTAGTTGTTTAAGGAGTCAGTAATGGCGCGAAGTCATTTACACAAGTTTGGTGGTTCAAGTTTAGCGGATGCAGATTGCTATCGCCGTGTTGCACATATTCTTCTTACACATGGTCAAAGTGATGATTTAGTGGTGGTATCCGCCGCCGGAAAAACGACTAACTTTTTATACAAATTACTCAGCCTGCGTGACAGTAGTCAATTGTGGCAAGAGCAACTACAAATTCTGATTAGCTATCAACAAACGTTAATTGAACAATTATTATCCAATGAACAAGCGCGAGACTTGCGCGAACGTTTGTCTTCTGACCAATCTCAGTTAGTCAGTCTGTTATCCTTAGAGCAACGCAATGATTACCAATTTAATCAAGTGGTGAGTTTTGGTGAACGTTGGTCCGCGCGCCTGATGGCGGCTTTGTTACGAGAAATGGGGGTGGCAGCCAATCATGTTGATGCTTGCTCTATTCTTGTCGCTGAGGAAGGGGCTGTACCTAATATTTTAGTGCCGCAGTCGCGTCAGAAAGTTCAAGCCTTATTGGCGCAGCATCCACAACAACGTTTAGTTATTACCGGTTTTATATGTGCTAATCGTCAGGGTGATACCTTATTATTAGGCCGTAATGGTTCAGACTTTAGTGCGACCTTGATTGCCAGTTTAGCCGACATAGAAAGAGTGACAATTTGGACTGATGTTGAAGGGGTATTTAATGCTGACCCGAACAAAATTAATGACGCAAAATTACTAAAGAGTATGTCATTAGCGGAAGCGGATCGCTTAGCGCGATTAGGTTCGCCAGTATTGCATTCTCGTACCTTACAGCCATTGTTTAATACGGCAGTGAGTTTAGCTGTACGCTCTAGTTATGCCTCACACACAGATTTTACCTTAATTGCGCCACTGAGTTCATCAGCGAGCGCACCGGTAATCACCAACTTAAATGAAGTGCTGTTGTTTAGTTTTAAAATGAACTCAGATATTGAGCCATTACTGACGATTTTAGATAAAGCAGGCATCACGCCGTTAGCTTATTGGTCGTTGGCACAGCATAAGTTTGAACTCGCCCTTACTCTTGAAAGCCAGAAACAAGTGCAATCTTTGCTTACTCGGTACCGCAGTGAATTTGCGATTGAAGAATTGAGTACCCAAACTGATTTAGGCCTGGTGGCGTTAGTCAGTGCTGATGCTCACCACTTTAGACGCAGTTTTGCCCGACTACTGAGTCGTGATGCGAAACCTATTTATCAAGATGCGTTAAGTTTAGTGACCTTAGTGCCGCAAGCTCAAGTGAGTTTATTAACCCAGAAAATACATCGCCGTTGTGCCGGTCCAAGAATGCGCATTGGGGTGTTATTGCTTGGGGTGGGTAATATCGGTGAGGCGTGGATTGATTTATTTAAACGGGCTAGCCCAACATTAAATAGTGAACTTGAAGCCTCTGTTGAGTTAGTGGGTCTAGTGGGCTCGAAAAAAGCGTTAATCTCCAATGACGGTATTAACCTTGAACGGTGGCAACTCGATTATCAACAGCAAGGCATTGAATGGGATTATGACAAACTGTTTGAGCAGTTAGCACTATTATCATGCGATGAAATTGTTGCATTAGATATCAGTGCTAGTGCCGCCTTAACCTTACAATATCCACAGCTGTTTGCCCATGGTATCCATGTGGTGAGTGCCAATAAATTAGCCGGTTCTGGGCCATTGCCATTTTATCGTGAATTAAAGCAGCAATTAAGTAATCGTCGATTATTTTGGCGTTATAACGCCAGTTGTGGTGCAGGTTTACCTATTCAGCATGCGTTAAATGACTTACGCAATAGTGGCGACACTGTTGAGGCCGTTGGTGGTATCTTTTCTGGCACCTTGTGTTGGTTGTTTGAAAATTATGATGGCACTAAACCCTTTTCTGAATTAGTGCTTCAAGCTCGCAGTTTAGGGATTACCGAGCCGGATCCCCGTGATGACTTATCGGGCCGTGACATGCAACGGAAACTGCTTATTTTGGCCCGAGAAATAGGCTTGGCGGTAGAGTTAGACTACATTAGCCTTAGTTCTTTGGTGCCTAAAGCATTAGCTGAGTTGTCACTTGAGGATTTTTTGGATCGTATCAGCGAGTTAGATGATGATTTATTGCAACAATATGTAGCCGCTGCCGAGCAAAACAAGGTACTGCGTTATGTGGCTTCACTGGATAAGGTCGAAGGCAAACTACAAGCGGAAGTAGGCTTACAATGGGTTGATAGCAATCATCCTTACGCTAACTTAACCCCAGGTGATAATGTGTTTGTTATTCGCAGTGCATTTTATCAAGGTAACCCTTTGATTATCCGCGGTCCAGGGGCTGGGCGTGAGGTGACTGCAGCGGCGGTACAGTCGGATTTGGTGCATATTTGCAAAGACCTTTTGCAAGAGTAGGTTTGTTGAGGAAGACCATTGTTAATGGTCTTTTTTTGTCATTCTTTATGATTTAGCTTTGATGGCCTGCGGCCACTAACGTCGTGGCCCTTCGCCCTATCTTATTACAAAGAGTGAAAATGCTAACGCTTCTGATAGGCAAAATGCCTGAATGCCTTGAAGCACATGGTCAATGATGTTCCCGACATCATAATGACATTTCCAATATCCATATAGGTCAGATGTGCGAGAAAGGCCTGTCAGGCTCACGCATTCCTTTATAAAGAGTCTTCAACGGCCTCAATGTTATTGAGTCCTGCAACCTTTAGATAAAACACCTCAAAACCAGCCTTAAAAGCTCTAATCAGAACAAGCAATTAGCATAAATATTGTACAAAAAAATAACTACCTTAAAAAAGTGAATTCCTATAGCATCTTAGGTTAAGTAAAGCGTTACCTAATCATTTGGATGTGGCATCGGGCAAATCCAAGAAGCGATTTATGCCTTGCAAACAGCGCAATGGATGAATACTGACTCTGTGGAAAAGAAGGATACTCAATGGAAAGGCCAACAAAGGAGAAAATTCGAGATTTACCCATTTATGAAGGTATTAGGGGCTGTTGATCTTTGTTTGAATTTTGTGCGAAGAAGGTAATCTCGTATAATTCACTTCGCCAAAAACAAA
>NZ_JBEOPI010000052.1:0-24639 GCF_040309905.1 Shewanella sp. CAL98-MNA-CIBAN-0140 | reverse complement strand
CAGGTGTTGTAGCTAAAATTATCGCGTAATAGCGACTTTAGTGAACACTGAAAAAGGAAGCCTCGGCTTCCTTTTTTATTTTTAGAAACTGACAATCATTGGTGGTATTGACCCAGGATGTGTAGTGAATACTCAGCAATTGATTGTAAAACAACTTTCTGAAGACTATTTACACAATGGGCTTGATCTCCGATAAAAGTTCTGTATACTTGCCCCCTCGCTGACTAGTGCAGCGTAAATTATAATGACTAACCAGTATGGTTAATCATTTTCACAGCGACTCCGATTGGGAGTCGAACGGTTAAATCATCTCGCTCTGCTTTTCCATTAGGAAGAAGCTAGAGGGTGATTTTTTATATGTCCATTTTAGGAGCTCTGGTCAATGCAGAACCAAAGAATCCGTATCCGCTTGAAAGGCTTTGATCATCGTTTAATTGATCAGTCTACAGCGGAAATCGTTGAAACTGCTAAGCGTACAGGCGCGCAGGTACGTGGACCTATTCCACTACCTACTCGCAAAGAGCGTTATACCGTTTTGATCTCTCCGCACGTTAATAAAGATGCTCGTGATCAGTACGAAATTCGTACCCACAAGCGTTTAGTTGACATCGTAGAGCCAACAGAAAAGACTGTAGACGCATTAATGCGTTTAGATCTTGCGGCTGGTGTCGACGTTCAGATTAGCTTAGGTTAATTGAGATCCTTAGAAGAGGTTTGAGAGATGGCTATCGGTCTTATTGGTCGTAAAGTGGGTATGACTCGCATCTTCACTGAAGATGGTACGTCAATCCCTGTAACAGTAATTGAAATTGCAGGCAATCGTGTTACTCAAGTGAAAACTTTAGAAACAGACGGTTATCGTGCACTTCAAGTAACTACTGGTACCAAAAAAGCCAATCGCATCACTAAAGCAGAAGCAGGTCACTTTGCCAAGGGCGGCGTCGAAGCCGGTCGTGGTTTATGGGAAATGCGTTTAGCAGATGGTGAAGGCGAAGGCATTGAAGTTGGTGCTGAAATTAATGTTGATATTTTCGCTGAGACAGTGAAAGTAGATGTTACCGGTCAATCAAAGGGTAAAGGCTTCCAAGGCGGTGTTAAGCGTTGGAACTTCCGTACTCAAGATATGACTCACGGTAACTCTTTGGCACACCGTTCGAATGGTTCTATCGGTCAGAACCAAACGCCTGGTCGTGTATTCAAAGGCAAGAAAATGTCAGGCCATATGGGTGCTGAGCAAGTAACGACTCAAAATCTACACGTTGTACGTGTTGATGCAGAACGTAACTTGTTATTAGTACGCGGCGCAGTTCCAGGCGCTACCAATGGTGACTTGATTATCAAGCCAGCAGTTAAAGCTTAAGGTCTGAGGAGATAGTAATGGAATTGGTATTGAAAGACGCCCAGAGCGCTCTTGAAGTTTCCGAAACTACCTTCGGCCGTGACTTTAACGAGGCACTGGTTCATCAGGTAGTTGTAGCGTATGCTGCAAACGCGCGTCAGGGCACTCGTGCCCAAAAGACTCGTGCAGAAGTAACTGGCTCAGGCAAAAAGCCTTGGCGTCAGAAAGGCACTGGCCGCGCTCGTGCCGGTAGTGTTAAAGGCCCAATCTGGCGTGGCGGTGGCGTAACTTTCGCTGCTAAAACACAAGATCATAGCCAAAAAGTTAACAAGAAGATGTACCGTGGTGCTCTTAAGAGCATATTTTCTGAATTGGTACGTCAAGATCGTCTGGTTGTTGTTGAATCATTTGGTGTCGAAGCTCCTAAAACACAAGAGCTGAAAGCTAAATTAAAAGCAATGAACTTAGAAGACGTTCTAATTGTTACTGCTGAAGTTGATGAGAATTTATTCTTAGCAGCTCGCAACTTATACAAAGTTGACGTTCGTGACGTAGCGGGTCTTGACCCAGTGAGTCTAATTGCGTTCAACACTGTTCTTGTTACTGCTGACGCAGTGAAGCAAATCGAGGAGATGCTAGCATGATCCGCGAAGAACGTTTGCTAAAAGTTATTCTTGGTCCACATATCTCTGAAAAGAGTACTGTGCTTGCTGAGAAAAACAACACTGTAGTCTTCCGCGTAGCCATCGATGCAACTAAAGCAGAGATTAAAGCTGCAGTAGCGAAGCTATTTGAAGTTGAAGTTAATTCGGTTCGCACTTTAGTTAATAAAGGCAAAACCAAACGTACTGGTGGCCGAGTTGGTCGTCGCATCGATTGGAAAAAAGCCTATGTTACTTTAGCTGCTGGTGCTGACATTGATTTCGTCGGCGGCGCTGAATAAGCAAAGGAGAATTATCATGGCAGTTATTAAGTGTAAGCCAACCTCTCCAGGTCGTCGCCACGTAGTTAAAGTGGTGAATACGGACCTGCATAAGGGTAAACCTTTTGCTGGCCTGTTGGCGAAAAAAACTAAAAGTGGTGGCCGTAACAATACTGGCCGTATCACTGTTCGCCACATAGGTGGTGGACATAAGCAGCACTATCGTATTGTTGACTTTAAACGCAACAAAGATGGTATTCCTGCGAAAGTTGAACGTCTTGAATACGATCCAAACCGTACAGCGCACATCGCGTTAGTACTGTATGCAGATGGTGAGCGTCGTTATATTCTTGCTGCAAAAGGCATGAAAGCTGGCGACCCAATCCAATCTGGCTTGGATGCAGAAATCAAGACTGGTAACGCTAGACCGTTACGCAACATTCCAGTAGGTAGTGTTGTACACGCTGTTGAAATGAAGCCTGGTAAAGGCGCTCAGATCGCACGTTCAGCTGGTGCTTATGTACAAGTTGTTGCGCGTGATGGTGCTTATGCAACTCTACGTCTTCGCTCTGGCGAAATGCGTAAAGTTCCAGTAGATTGCCGCGCAACATTTGGTGAAGTTGGTAATTCCGAGCACATGCTACGCCAGTTAGGTAAAGCAGGTGCTACGCGCTGGAGAGGCATACGCCCTACAGTTCGAGGTGTTGCAATGAACCCAGTAGACCATCCACATGGTGGTGGTGAAGGCCGTACTTCTGGTGGACGTCATCCAGTGAGTCCATGGGGTGTGCCGACTAAGGGTTATAAAACTCGTAGCAACAAGCGCACTGACAAGTACATCGTACGTCGTCGTAATAAATAGTTAAGAGGATTCGCCATGCCACGTTCTCTCAAGAAAGGTCCCTTCATTGACCTGCACTTGCTGAAGAAGGTAGAGAAAGCGATGGAAGCGGGAGACAAAAAGCCAATTAAGACTTGGTCTCGTCGCTCAATGATCATCCCTAATATGATTGGGTTGACCATCGCTGTCCATAATGGTCGTCAGCACGTACCTGTGTTCGTAACTGACGAAATGATCGGTCACAAGCTTGGTGAATTTTCACCAACTCGCACTTATCGCGGCCATGTCGCAGATAAGAAAGCGAAGAAGCGTTAATACGGGAGGAATAAGATGGAAGTTTTAGCTAAACATCGTTTTGCTCGTACGTCTGCGCAGAAGGCCCGTCTAGTTGCTGATCAAATTCGTGGATTGCCTGTTTCTAAGGCGCTCGAGATTTTGACATTCAGCCCCAAGAAAGCCGCCGTACTAGTTAAAAAAGTACTTGACTCAGCTATCGCAAACGCCGAACACAACGAAGGTGCTGACATTGATGAGCTTAAAGTTGGAGCCGTCTTCGTAGATGAAGGCCCAACAATGAAGCGCATCTTGCCACGTGCTAAAGGCCGCGCTGATCGTATCATGAAGCGTACCAGTCACATTACTGTGGTTGTAGCAGATCGCTAGGAGAAGAGAGCAATGGGACAGAAAGTACATCCTAATGGTATCCGTCTGGGTATCACTAAGCCTTGGATCTCTACCTGGTACGCAGATAAGTCAGACTATGCAAATAATCTGAACAGCGACTGGGAAGTGCGTCAATATTTAACTGAAAAGTTAAAAGCCGCATCAGTATCTAAGATTGTTATTGAACGCCCAGCGAAGAGCATCCGCGTTACTATTCACACTGCCCGTCCAGGTATTGTGATTGGTAAGAAAGGTGAAGACGTTGAAGTATTACGTGCCTATGTGTCTAAAATCACTGGTACTACTGCTCAAATCAACATCGCTGAGATCCGTAAGCCTGAATTAGACGCTAAGCTCGTCGCTGACTCTATAGCTCAGCAGTTAGAGCGTCGTGTTATGTTCCGTCGTGCTATGAAGCGCGCAGTACAAAACGCAATGCGCATTGGTGCTCAAGGTATCAAAGTTCAAGTGAGCGGCCGTTTAGGCGGAGCTGAAATCGCGCGTGCAGAATGGTATCGTGAAGGTCGTGTACCTCTACATACTTTGCGTGCCGATATCGACTATTCAACTGCAGAAAGTCACACGCAATATGGTGTGATTGGTATTAAAGTTTGGATCTTCAAAGGCGAAGTTCTAGACGGTTTAATACCAGCTATTGAAGAGCCTAAGCAGCAACCCAAGCGTAAGCCTCGTGGTAAATAGGAGAAACTTTTATGCTGCAACCTAAACGTATGAAGTTTCGCAAGATGTTCAAGGGCCGCAACCGCGGTCTAGCGAACGGTACTGAAGTTAGCTTTGGTACTTTCGGTTTGAAAGCAGTCGGCCGTGGCCGTTTAACTGCTCGTCAAATTGAATCTGCACGTCGTGCCATGACACGTCACGTTAAGCGTCAAGGACAAATTTGGATTCGAGTTTTCCCTGACAAGCCAATTACCTCTAAGCCTCTAGAAGTGCGTATGGGTAAAGGTAAAGGTAACGTTGAATACTGGGTATGTCAGATTCAACCTGGTAAGGTTCTTTATGAGATGGATGGTGTTCCTGAAGCGTTGGCTCGTGAAGCCTTTGCTTTGGCTTCAGCCAAACTTCCTCTGAAGACTACCTTCGTAACTAAGACGGTGATGTAATGAAAGCGAGCGAACTAAGAGAAAAGAGCGTTGAAGAACTTAACGCTGAATTACTTGGTCTGCTGCGTGAGCAGTTTAACCTGCGTATGCAACACGCTACTGGTCAGTTGAGCCAAACTAATCAATTGAAACTAGTGCGTCGTAACATTGCACGTGTAAAGACCATTATTACTTCTAAGGCAGGTGCGTAATGTCTGATAAAACCCGTACTTTGCAAGGTAAAGTAATTAGCAACAAAATGGACAAGTCTATTACTGTTGCTATTGAGCGCCAAGTGAAACATCCTATTTATGGGAAGTACATTAAGCGTACTACTAAGATCCATGCACATGACGAAACTAATCAGTGTAACGAAGGGGATTACGTGGCGATTAGCCAGTGTCGTCCGCTATCTAAGACTAAGTCTTGGACGCTTGCTGAAGTAGTGACAAAAGCCTAATTTTATTAGGCTAACGTAAACGGCCCCAGTATTTGGGGCCGTTTGTTTTTTTTGCTATGCATCCCGAAAATGTGTGTTATACTTGCGCGCCATTTTTAAGTAAATTATTACTTGAATTTGGTTCAAATGTAGTCCCATAGTGGGATTGTGTAGTAACGATAGCGGAGCACTTGAAATGATCCAAATGCAATCGACTCTAGACGTCGCATGTAACAGCGGCGCACGCAGAGTTCAGTGTATTAAGGTCTTGGGTGGCTCTCATCGTCGTTATGCCGGTATCGGCGACATCATCAAAGTTTCTGTTAAAGAAGCAATTCCTCGCGCTAAAGCGAAGAAAGGTGATGTATATAACGCGGTGGTAGTCCGTACTAAGAAAGGCGTTCGTCGTCCAGACGGTTCTGTCATTCGCTTCGATCGAAATGCAGCGGTTTTGCTTAATGCAAACCTTGCACCGATTGGTACTCGTATCTTTGGCCCAGTGACACGTGAATTGCGTAATGATAAATTCATGAAGATTGTCTCGCTGGCACCAGAAGTACTGTAAGGAGCTTCAAATGGCAGCTAAAATCCGTCGTGAAGACGAAGTAATTGTACTAGCAGGTAAAGACAAGGGTAGCCGCGGTAAGGTTTCTCAAGTTTTACCTACTGGTAAGTTAATTGTTGAAGGCCTCAATCTTGTTAAAAAGCACCAGAAACCAAACCCTCAATTGGGCGTGACTGGCGGCGTTATCGAGAAAGAAGCACCGATTCAAGCATCAAACGTTGCGATCTTTAACCAAGCCACAGGCAAGGCAGATCGTGTTGGTTTCCGATTTGAAGACGGCCAAAAAGTCCGTTTCTTTAAATCGAACAGCGAACTCGTTAAGTAATTTGGAGTAAACGATGGCGAAACTGCATGATAAATATCAAGAGACTGTAATCGCTGAACTAGCTAAAAAGTTCGGTTATAGCAGTGTCATGCAAGTCCCTCGGATTGAAAAAATCACCCTCAACATGGGTGTAGGCGAAGCTGTTGCAGATAAGAAAGTTATGGAGCATGCGCTCCGTGACATGACTGCAATCGCTGGCCAGAAACCAATTGTAACTGTTGCACGTAAATCAGTTGCTGGTTTTAAAATCCGTGAAGGCTACCCTATTGGCTGTAAAGTGACCCTACGCGGTGAGCGTATGTGGGAATTTTTAGAGCGTTTAGTTGACATTGCAATACCACGTATTCGTGATTTCCGAGGCTTAAGCGCTAAAGCGTTTGACGGTCGTGGTAATTACGCAATGGGCGTGCGTGAGCAGATCATCTTCCCAGAAATCGATTATGATAAAATCGATAAAATTCGTGGTATGGATATTGTTTTCACTACTACTGCGAAGAATGATGAAGAAGGTCGTGCTTTGTTAGACGCTTTTAACTTCCCATTCAAGAAATAAGGGTAGCATAATGGCAAAAACATCTATGAAAGCACGTGAAGCAAAACGTGCGCAGCTCGTAGCTAAATATGCTGAAAAGCGTTTAGCACTTAAGGCTATTATCAACAGTCCTGCAACTTCTGACGAAGATCGCTGGGATGCTGTACTTAAGTTACAAGCTCTACCACGTGATTCTAGCGCTGCGCGTCAACGCAACCGCTGTAATCAAACTGGTCGCCCACATGGTTTCCTACGTAAATTCGGCTTAAGCCGTATTAAATTACGTGAAGCAACCATGCGTGGTGAAGTTCCTGGTCTGCGTAAGGCCAGCTGGTAAGCACTTGTCACGGAGTAAGCTAATATGAGCATGCAAGATCCTATTGCGGATATGTTAACCCGTATTCGTAACGGCCAAGCTGCTAACCACGTATCTGTAAAGATGCCTTCAGCTAAGTTAAAAGTAGCAATTGCGAAATTACTTAAAGATGAAGGTTTCATTACTGAATACGCCGTAGCAGATGAAGCTAAGCCTGAATTAGAAATTACCTTAAAGTACTTTCAAGGCAAACCAGTCGTTGAGACTATCCAGCGTGTAAGTCGCCCTGGTCTTCGTATTTACAAAGGTAAAGACGAGCTACCAAAGGTGATGGGCGGTCTGGGTATCGCAATTGTGTCCACTTCTAAAGGCTTGATGACTGATCGCGCCGCCCGCCAAAATGGCTCGGGTGGCGAGGTTATCTGCTACGTAGCGTAAGGAGCTAGAAATGTCTCGTGTTGCAAAAGCACCAGTCACTGTTCCTGCTGGCGTAGAGGTGACTTTAAACGAACAGACCTTAACTGTGAAAGGCAGTAAAGGAAGTCTGACTCGAGTAATCAACAATGCGGTAAATGTTGTTATCGACGATGCACAAGTTAAGTTCCTTCCTGTCGAAGGCGTTGCTAACGCTTGGGCACAGGCTGGTACTGCACGTGCATTGGTAAACAATATGGTTGTTGGTGTATCTCAAGGTTTTGTGAAAAAACTTAAATTAGTTGGTGTAGGTTACCGTGCAAAGATTGCTGGTAGTGACTTAGATTTAACTTTAGGTTTTTCACATCCATTAGTACACAAACTGCCCGCAGGCGTTACTGCAGAGTGTCCTAGCCAAACTGAAATCGTGCTTTCGGGCGTTGATAAACAGTTAATTGGTCAGGTTGCTGCTGAAATTCGCGGATATCGTCCACCAGAGCCTTATAAGGGCAAAGGTGTTCGCTATGACGACGAAGTAGTACGCCGTAAAGAGGCTAAGAAGAAGTAGGTAACGCGATATGGATAAGAAAACATCTCGCTTACGTCGCGCTACTCGTGCACGTAAGAAGATCCAAGAGCTGGGCGTGAATCGTCTGGTTGTACATCGTACACCACGTCACATTTATGCTCAGGTAATCAATCCTGAAGCTCAGGTGTTGGCAGTTGCTTCAACCGTTGAAAAAGCGGTTAAAGAACTACTAAAGAGTACCGGTAACGTGGATGCAGCTAAAGCAGTAGGTAAAATTGTTGCTGAGCGTGCGATCGAGAAGGGCGTAGCAATAGTTGCGTTCGACCGTTCTGGTTTCAAGTATCATGGTCGTGTCGCTGCGTTAGCAGATGCCGCTCGTGAAGCTGGCCTGAAGTTCTAAGGGGTTATAAAAATGGCTAAATTAGAAGCTCAGCAAAAAGACGATCTGCAAGAGAAATTAATTGCAGTTAATCGTGTTTCTAAAGTAGTTAAAGGCGGTCGTATCTTTAGCTTCACTGCACTAACAGTTGTGGGTGATGGTAATGGTAAGATCGGCTATGGCTATGGTAAAGCGCGAGAAGTTCCAGCTGCTATTCAAAAAGCAATGGAAAAAGCCCGTCGAAATATGGTAACCGTGGAGTTGAATGCAGGTACTTTGCATCACCCAGTTAAAGGTCGCCATACTGGTTCTAAAGTTTATATGCAACCAGCATCACAGGGTACCGGTATTATTGCCGGAGGCGCAATGCGTGCCGTATTGGAAGTAGCAGGCGTTCATAACGTTCTGTCAAAAGCATACGGTTCTACTAACCCGATCAACATCGTTCGCGCAACTGTCGATGCGTTGGTGCACATGAAGTCACCAGCTCAAATCGCAGCAAAACGTGGCCTGAATGTTGATGAAATTCGGGGGTAATGCACCATGGCTACTAAAACTTTAAAAGTCACACAGACTAAAAGCAGCATTGGTCGTTTACCAAAACACCGTGCAACCTTAACCGGTTTAGGCCTACGCCGCATTGGTCACACTGTCGAAATTGAAGATACACCTTCAGTTCGCGGTATGATTAACAAGGTGTACTACATGGTTTCGGTGGAGGAATTAAGATAATGCGTCTAAATACTCTATCTCCAGCAGCAGGTTCTAAATCTGCTCCTAAGCGTGTAGGCCGTGGTATCGGTTCAGGTTTAGGTAAAACAGCGGGACGTGGCCATAAAGGTCAGAAGTCTCGTTCAGGCGGCGGCGTTCGCGTCGGTTTCGAAGGTGGTCAAATGCCACTTAAGATCCGCCTACCTAAATTTGGCTTTACCTCGCGTCGCGCTTTGGTAACAGCTGAAGTTCGTTTACTCGAACTAGCAAAAGTTAACGGTGATGTTGTCGATTTGAATGCACTGAAAGATGCGAATGTTATTACTCGCAATATCCAGTTTGCGAAAATCGTTCTTTCAGGTACCATTGACCGCCCTGTGACTGTAAAAGGTCTGAAGGTAACTAAAGGTGCTCGTGCAGCTATTGAAGCTGCCGGTGGCAAGATCGAGGAATAATACATCGATGGCAAAACCAGGACTTGATTCAAAAAGCGCGAAAGGCGGTTTGTCTGAACTGAAAACTCGTCTTCTGTTCGTGATTGGCGCAATTATCGTCTTTAGAGCCGGTTCGTTTGTGCCAATTCCTGGTATTGACGCCGCTGTATTGGCAGAGCTATTTGCTCAGCAAAAAGATACCATCCTTGGCATGTTCAACATGTTCTCGGGTGGTGCTTTAGAGCGTGCTTCTATCTTCGCATTGGGTATCATGCCGTATATTTCGGCATCTATCATAATGCAGTTATTGACTGTTGTGCATCCTGCACTCGCTGAATTAAAAAAAGAAGGCGAATCAGGACGTAAAAAAATCAGTCAATATACTCGATATGGCACACTTATGCTGGGTACGCTGCAATCTGTCGGTATTGCAACGGGTTTACCAAATCTGATGCCTGGCCTTGTGGCCAATCCCGGAATTGGTTTTTACTTTGTTGCAGTTGTGAGTCTAGTGACAGGAACTATGTTCCTTATGTGGCTAGGTGAGCAAATTACCGAACGTGGTATTGGTAATGGTATCTCGATTTTAATTTTCGCAGGTATTGTTGCTGGTCTACCATCGGCCATCGGCTCAACAGCCGAGCAGGCGCGTCAAGGTGACATGAATGTTTTAGTACTACTGTTGCTCGCTGTTATTGTATTTGCTGTAACTTATTTAGTGGTATTTGTGGAACGTGGTCAACGTCGTATCGTCGTTAACTACGCTAAGCGCCAACAAGGCCGTAAGGTTTTTGCAGCGCAAAGCACCCATTTACCTTTAAAAATTAATATGGCAGGTGTGATTCCACCAATCTTTGCTTCCAGCATTATTTTGTTCCCAGGCACACTGGCTCAGTGGTTTGGTCAAAATGAGTCTATGTCATGGTTAAGCGATTTCGCTTTAGCTGTGTCACCAGGACAACCGCTGTATTCATTATTGTACGCGTCAGCAATTATCTTTTTCTGTTTCTTCTATACTGCGTTGGTTTTTAACCCTCGTGAAACAGCAGATAACTTGAAAAAGAGTGGTGCATTCATTCCTGGGATCCGTCCCGGAGAACAGACTTCGCGTTACATTGATAAAGTAATGACACGTTTAACCTTAGCGGGTGCGTTGTATATTACCTTTATCTGCTTAATTCCGGAGTTCATGTTAATTGCGTGGAAAGTACAGTTCTATTTTGGCGGTACTTCACTACTAATTATAGTCGTCGTGACCATGGACTTCATGGCTCAGGTTCAGACCCATATGATGTCTCATCAGTATGAGTCTGTGATGAAGAAAGCTAATCTCGTTAACAAAGCGAAATAAGATCGCTTTGGAAAACAAGATTGCTTTTACGGAGTGATGAAATGAAAGTTCGAGCTTCCGTGAAGAAGATCTGCCGTAATTGCAAGATCGTCAAGCGTAGTGGCGTTGTTCGCGTTATCTGTGTTGAACCAAAACACAAACAGCGTCAAGGCTAAGAAAGAAGTTTGGTCAGCCCAATAATGGGCTGACCAAAATATTGTTTGCAAATCTGTCGTCTGTCGAGTATCCTTTCGGGCTTTTCGCAGATGACCTTTAACTTAAGGAGTGCATAGTGGCCCGTATCGCTGGCATTAACATTCCTGATCAAAAGCATGCAGTCATTGCGTTGACTGCTATCTTTGGTATTGGACGTACACGCGCTAGAGCAATCTGCGCATCTACTTCAATCGCCGAAGATGCTAAGATCAAGGAATTGAGCGAAGCTCAGATAGATATCCTACGCGAAGCAGTCGCCAAATATTCAGTAGAAGGTGACTTGCGTCGTGAGATTTCAATGAACATCAAGCGTCTTATGGATCTTGGTTGTTATCGTGGTCTCCGCCATCGTCGTAGCCTGCCCCTTCGTGGGCAACGTACTAAGACCAATGCGCGTACGCGTAAAGGTCCACGTAAGCCAATCAGAAAGTAACGGGAAGGTAAACCAAAATGGCTAAAGTTCCGTCACGTTCTCCGCGTAAGCGCGTACGTAAACAGGTTGCAGATGGCATGGCTCATATCCATGCGTCTTTCAACAACACAATTGTCACCATTACAGATCGTCAAGGTAATGCGTTGTCATGGGCTACCTCAGGTGGTTCTGGTTTTCGTGGTTCACGTAAATCAACACCATTCGCTGCACAGGTTGCTGCTGAGCGTGCAGGTATTGCTGCTCAAGACTACGGCGTTAAAAACCTTGAAGTTTTCGTGAAGGGTCCAGGTCCAGGTCGTGAATCAGCCATTCGTGCGCTGAACGCTGTTGGTTATAAAATTACCAACATTACCGATGTGACGCCTATCCCTCATAATGGCTGTCGTCCACCTAAAAAACGTCGTGTATAACACTGCGTATATAGGATAGTTGGAGAAAGATCATGGCAAGATACTTGGGTCCCAAGCTCAAGCTCAGCCGCAGAGAAGGTACAGACCTTTTCCTAAAAAGCGGTGTGAGAGCAATCGAATCGAAGTGTAAGCTAGAAACTGCACCTGGACAACATGGCGCACGTAAGCCACGTTTGTCTGAGTATGGTATTCAGCTACGCGAGAAACAAAAAGTTCGTCGTATTTTCGGAGTGCTAGAAAAGCAATTCCGTAACTACTACAAAGAAGCTGCACGTTTAAAAGGCAATACAGGTGAAAACCTATTGCAACTTTTAGAAGTCCGCCTAGATAACGTTGTTTATCGTATGGGTTTCGGTTCTACGCGTGCAGAATCACGTCAGCTAGTAAGCCATAAATCTGTTATGGTTAACGGTCGTGTTGTTAATATTCCGTCATTCAAAGTGTCTGCGAATGATGTTGTAAGCATCCGTGAAAAGTCACGTACTCAAGCTCGTATCAAAGCGGCTTTAGAAGTGGCTTCTCAACGTGAAAAGCCTACATGGGTAGAAGTCGACAATGCGAAAATGGAAGGTGCTTTTAAGCGTATTCCAGAACGTAGCGATTTGTCTGCGGATATTAACGAACAGCTGATCGTCGAGCTTTACTCTAAGTAAGGCTAACAAACAAGAGAGGACACAATGCAGGGTTCTGTTACAGAATTTCTTAAACCGCGTCTCGTTGATATTGAGCAGGTTAATTCAACTCGCGCCAAAGTTACACTAGAGCCACTAGAACGTGGTTTTGGCCATACCTTAGGTAACGCGTTGCGTCGAATCCTATTGTCGTCTATGCCTGGCTGTGCAGTTACTGAAGTCGAAATTGACGGCGTACTGCATGAATACAGCAGTAAGGAAGGCGTGCAAGAAGATATCCTTGAGATATTGCTTAATCTTAAGGGATTAGCAGTGACCATCGAGGGTAAAGACGAGGCTTTGCTTACATTAAGCAAGTCCGGCACAGGCCCTGTTACAGCAGCAGATATCACGCATGATGGTGATGTTACCATCGTGAATCCTGATCATGTTATCTGTCACTTGACTGGTAACAATGATATCAGCATGCGTATCCGCGTTGAGCGTGGTCGTGGTTATGTGCCTGCTTCGGCTCGTGCACAGACTGAAGACGATGATCGCCCAATCGGTCGCTTATTGATTGATGCTTCATTCTCGCCTGTAGCTCGCATTGCATATAATGTTGAAGCTGCTCGTGTAGAACAACGTACTGACTTAGACAAACTTGTGATTGATATGACCACTAACGGTACTATTGATCCTGAGGAAGCCATTCGTCGTTCCGCAACCATCTTAGCTGAACAGCTAGATGCGTTTGTTGAATTACGTGATGTGACTGAGCAGGCTGTTGTAGAAGAGAAACCGGAGTTCGATCCGATTTTGCTGCGTCCTGTCGACGATTTAGAGCTAACTGTACGTTCGGCTAACTGTTTAAAAGCCGAAGCGATTCATTACATCGGAGATCTGGTACAACGCACTGAAGTTGAGTTGCTTAAGACCCCTAACTTAGGTAAGAAATCTCTTACTGAAATTAAGGATGTTTTAGCGTCTCGCGGACTGTCGTTAGGTATGCGTCTAGAAAACTGGCCACCGGCTAGTTTAGCTGACGACCTATAAGTCTCAGGTTAGTACAGATTTAGGTTATAAGGATTAGGTCATGCGCCATCGTAAGAGTGGTCGTCAACTAAACCGCAACAGCAGTCATCGTCAAGCTATGTTTCGTAACATGGCTTGTTCAATAGTTCGTCATGAGATTATCAAGACAACTGTAGCTAAAGCGAAAGAACTGCGTCGCGTTGTTGAACCTCTAATAACACTTGCTAAAATTGACAGCGTTGCAAATCGCCGTTTAGTTTTTGCTCGTACCCGCGACGCTGAAGTTGTAGGTAAGTTATTTACTGAATTGGGTCCACGCTTCCAGGAACGTCCTGGTGGCTACACTCGTATTCTAAAGTGCGGTCTACGTACCGGTGATAAAGCCCCAATGGCTTACATCGAGTTAGTAGGTCGTCCTGAAGCTGCTGAAGCTGTTGAAGTAGAAGCTGCTGAGTAATTAGTTACTCACCGAAAAAACCGAGCTTAGGCTCGGTTTTTTTTATTTTTTTCCTGCATCGGTCATATTATAAGCGTTCGGGCAAGTACCTCTTCAGTACCGCTTATTGCTCCTTTATCTTAACGGCTAACTATTACATCAAGAGTTAATATGGCTAAATGTTCTCATGAAGAATGAGCTGCCTCCCAATAAATGCAGCCAGCGCTTTAACGATTACTGGTTTTTGTCATTAACATAATCTCAGTTCAGCACCTTTTATTTCTGTAAAGCAACTAAGCTTAAAACGTCGCAGCGTTTGATAAATAACAGTGATCATGTCGACAGAGGTGACGCCCCATGCTTTTCAATAGACTATCTGCATGCAGCATCAAACGGGTTTGTGGGCTTCCCCTATTCGTTGTCAGTCAGCCTTTTTTGTGAAAGTATTATAACCCCAAGCTATTAATTCGCTCATCACCAGCACTATTTCTTATATCAGCAGTATCTATTAGCCCTATACAAGCCAGAGGTACAGCTTAAGCGTTAATCGCAGATTGGATGATAAAGTCCGCCGTCCTGTTAACTCCTTAGATGATTTACGGTACCAACCTCTATTAACTAAAAGTGAACCTCACGCTGATGAAGCGACGCTCAAAGTGATTAACGAATCGTATCTGTGGGTGAATTGCTCTGGCGTGGATGAGCCTCGTTATCAAGGTTTAAACAACTTTGTGCTGTACGACTATTAACAAGGTAGCCTCAAGGACACGTGCGAGAGCGCTTTTCTTGCCATGGAGCAAACCCGTTAGGGTTATTTACCGATCGATTGCTACGCGGCCTTCTAACAGGCAAGCAATAGACTTGTGGGGTCTATCCAAGATATAAATTCAAAGAAACATGAAAGTTGCACAGGAAAAACAAAACTTGCAGCGTCAACAAGGCGGATATGGCACTGAGCATGATAGCCAAGCGGAATTGTATTGAAATGCAAATATCTGCACTAAGTCAAAAAGACTGATCATTTTTTTAAGTGGCTCATTCAAGTTCTTCAGGAGGCAATTTAAACACTGGCTCGATACATCAGCGGAGCAAGTGCCAAAAAACGCCCTTGGCCAAGACATACACTACAACCTGCTTTATGGCCAAAGCCTAGCCGGTGACATAGAGAATAGTGGTTTTAATAGCGACAACAATCGTTGACAACGCGTAGCAAAGCAGTTTGTGATTGGCCGTTAATACTGATGGGTTAACCTCAACCATAGTGGTGTAGAGGCGAGTGTTATTTTGTCCAACATAATAGAAATGGCATCAGGAATGGGTTAACACCGTTCGATTACATTGAACACAGCTTAGAGCCGCTATCCTTGCCTCATAGAGGCCTCTACAGTCTATTTATCTGGCTCGTTAATCTAGGTGAGGGTAGTTTTCAAAACGCTTAATAAGTAGCGATCTTGTGTTCGCTGAGCAGTAGGTTCAGTGCCTGCTCATCATGACGTGCCTTTGATTTTCATCGCCGGCTCAATGAGTTATCGTTAAGTTTCTAGTGTGGATTTATATGCCTTTAACTCTAGACCTTATACTGAGTTAATGATTAAAGTAGTCTGAATCCAGATAGCGTCATTGGTTTACCCGAATAGCATCCAATGCCTGCAGACGGTAAATTAGTTTTACTGGGTATAAAAAAAGCCTCCGAAGAGGCTTGATTGAATGTTGTGTTTATTTACTTATTGCCCATAGCCTCTTCACTATAGCTAGGCTTTTCATGCTTTTGTCCCATCGCTTCAGCGACTTCAGGCGGCATATAGTTTTCATCGTGCTTGGCGAGGACTTCAGTCGCTTCTAGTTTTCCAGACGCTACTAGAATACCTTGGGCAACGATCCCTTGGCCTTCTCTAAATAGGTCTGGAAGTAAATCATCATAAGTGACGAACACTGTCCCACCCGCTGAATCATGCACTGCAAATTCAACATGTAAACTTTTTGGATCACGTTTCATCGACCCTATTGTGACCATGCCACCGACTCGGATCCGTTGTCCTACTTCTGGCATTACACCCGTATCGTTTTTCCCGTGGGTGATTTCATACGGTGTATAGAATAAATTCAAATTAGAATTTAGTGCGTATAACAATAACGAAGCAACAGCTGCAACACCGGCTATTAACGCTACTGCAAGGGTTAATCTCTTTTTACGTCTTGGATTCACGATTATTACCTCTTGTTTCTTTCAGGCGTTGTTCACGCGTTATTTTTTTAGCTATTTCAATTAGGACTGTGCGTTTTTTTCGCACGCTGAGGATGATCAAGGTTCCTAAAGAGCCGATTGTTACACCGTAAGACAACCATACATAGAATCCATAGCCACCCATATTAATGAAATCTTTCAATGAATCAAATTGCATTATTTTGCCTCCTCTGCAGTTGCTAAATCTCTTACCCAAGGGCGCATGCCATTTCGAGCGAGGATTTCGGTTCTATAACGGACTAAGGTAATTGCACCTATCATTACTCCAAAACCAACTATATTGATCAATAGTGGGTATAGCATATCTGTCGACATGGTTGATTTTTCAGTTATTTTAATTGTAGACGGTTGATGTAAGCTGCTCCACCAGTCGACAGAGTATTTAATAATCGGAATGTTAATCACACCGACAATGGCCAAAATACCAGAGGCTCTAGCCGCGAGCACCTTATCTTCAAAAGAAGCATACAGCGAAATAATACCTAAGTATAAAAAGAGTAAGACTAATTCAGAGGTCAGACGCGCATCCCATACCCACCAAGCGCCCCACATTGGTTTGCCCCATGCGGCTCCGGTAAGTAATGCTATGAATGTGATAACCGCACCAATAGGTGCTATTGCTGCCGCGGCCCAATCGGCAGATTTAATTTGCCATACTAAACCTATAAAGGAAGCGGTTGCCATTGCCAAATAAGCGCTCATTGACATCGATGCGGCAGGCACATGGATGAAAATAATACGATAACTATCGCCTTGTTGGTAATCTGTTGGTGCAAACAATAATCCCCAAATGCTCCCAGTTCCAATAAGTAAAATCGCGAATGTGGTAAACCACGGCAGTAGTGTGCCTGACAATTTATATGCTCGTTCAGGATCAGCGAAGGTATGAAGCCATTTCCACATTAGTTTGTACTCACACGTAAAGAGGCACCAATTGCAAAAGGAGCCAAGATTAAAGAACCGACCAACATAGCGGCTAGTATCGCCAGTTGGCCATCATAAGTAAGGTTGAGTCCTGCGGCATCAATTGCGCTAGTGGCAAAGATAAGTACAGGAATATATAAAGGTAGAATGAGTAAGCTCAGTAACACGCCTCCTTTTCGAAGCCCAACGGTTAGTGCTACACCTATCGCACCTAGTAAAGATAACACCGGGGTTCCTAGCGCTAACGTCGCCATTAATGCACCGTAACTATTACTCTCTAAATGCAATAGAACGGCTAACAAAGGGGCAACTAAGATTAATGGCACACCTGTTAGTATCCAATGAGCCAGTACTTTTGATAATACTAATAATGGTAATGGCTGTGGACTCAACAACATCTGCTCAAGGCTACCATCGTTGTAATCGGCTTTAAATAATCGCTCTAATGACAACATAGAGGCGAGTAAGGCCGCGACCCATATAATGCCAGGTGCTACTCTTGTTAGGACCTGAGGTTCAGGCCCAATTCCTAGAGGAAAAAGAGTGACCACTAATATAAAAAATAATAGTGGGTTAAAAATATCACCGCGATGTCGGATAGCAATTCTTAAATCTCGTTGCAAAAACGTCATGAATGATGCGGTGTAACTAATTCCTCGTTTCATCCCAATACCTTATATAAAGCGATAGTCGAGCGTGACTTTACGTAACATGTCATCACGAATAATGCTCATATCTTGGTGGGTGGTTAATATGACACATCCTCCCGATTTAGCATGTTGTATGAAAAGTTGTTCCAATTCTTCAACGCCTTTTTTATCAATTGCAGTAAAAGGTTCATCGAGGATCCAGATTTTACAGTTGCTATGCTGTAAACGTGCTAATGCGGTTCGACGGTGTTGTCCTGCAGATAAATGACCTGCCAGAGCTTCTTCAAAACCGGTTAAATTGACCTTCGCCAAAATAACGTTAGTGTCGAAATCATCATAGCCACTGATTCTTAAATTGAAGTTAAGATTTTCTTCTGCAGTGAGCTCACTTTTTACACCCGCCAAATGCCCAAGATATAACAAGTCGAGATTAAACTCGTCTCTACATCGATTAATGTCTTCACCTAAATATTCAACCTCACCAGCATAGGGGCGAGATAAGCCTGCAATAATACGTAGTAGGCTAGTTTTACCAGCACCATTTGGGCCTTCAACTTGGACAATATCACCCGCATTGATGTTAAAACTAAGTTCATCAAATAAAATGCGTTCTTCGCGAATACAGGTCAATTCGTTGGCACTTAATAGTACTTTTGGTTGGTTTGATATAGTCACTTATCCCTCTTGTTTTGCTTGAGGATGAATTCGAAAAGATATTAACACAAACACTTTTACCGGTTTAGCTTTGTCACCGATTAAGTGCTAGCAATTTGATATGGTTCCAAAAAATAATATATAGTTTGAACTTTTTTAATGATTGCTAATATATTACCTTAACTGCACTGATTGTCTTGATTTAGGGACTAAGCTGAGATTGTTATCACAAAAAGATGAGTTTTTTTGCTATTTGTAGTAATCTTATGTTGCCAAAATGAGTCTGCCTTCTAAATCAAAGGGCAGCGTTAAGCTTTATATATTTGCAATTAGGAACGATGAACATGAAAAAATTGTTAGCAATGACTGCAGTAGCTGCATTAACTTTGTCTGCAAATGTATTTGCTCAAGAAGGTGAAGCTATTTATAATAAAGCGTGTCAAGTCTGTCACAGCATGGGCGTGGCTGGTGCGCCTAAAGCTCATGATACTGCGGCATGGGAACCACGCCTAGCGAAAGGTTTAGATGCCTTAGTGGGTTCGGTTAAGTCAGGTTTAAACGCTATGCCACCAGGTGGTATGTGTACTGACTGTACCGATGACGATTACAAAAAAGCAATTGAGTTTATGTCTAAGTAGCTTTCGACTAGATCAAAAAACCGGCTAATAGCCGGTTTTTTTATGGGTCAATCTTAGTCATGTTAGCGTATAACATCACTAAGACTAAACAGGGTTACTGTACTAAGGTATCCAGTGTTAGTGCAGCATTACCACCCACTTTTATTGCTTTAATTGTGCCCTTTAAGTCACCCGACTGTGGCTTAACACTGCCATTCTTTGACAATACCGCAATGATTTCGACTTCTTGTACTGAACTGAGTGTGACATCGCCACCCATAGAAGTACTGTCATCTAGTGTAATTGTTGTGGGTAAACTGCTTGCGCTGATTTTAGTTGCGGCTAGCGGTACTTTAAGGCCTTGGGTTGCTCGTGCGAAAATAAACACAGTATCTGTATCAGCCACTTTATCCGCTAGTTCTGGCGAAATGGATATTTCAATCGCCACCGTTTTGGCGTTGCTAGTGATATCTGATTTGTGATTGGCATCACTAGGCATTGAGTCTGGGTTTTCACCAAGGCGCATGTTAGCAGACTCAATCGCATTCATTAATGCTGTTCTATCAACATCATTACGATCACTGTCTAAGATCATTTGCCACGAATTGATGGCTTTATTGTAGTTTGCGGTAAAGAAAGCATCCATACCAACGAGAAGCAGCGTGGAGGGATCTTGTGGATCTAACGCTAAAGATTGATCAATTATCGCTTGAATTGCCGGTGACATTTGTTGATTAGCTTTGTAGTATAGCGCTGTCGCTTTAGGGCCAAGGAGTTCAGCTTGCGTGCCCACTAACTCCATCACTTTATCAAATGCAGCAACGGCTTTATCATATTGATTGGCAGAGATATAAGCATGCCCAAGGCTAAACCAAGCTTGACTGTCGTCTGGCTGAGCTTGCACTTTTGCTTCCATTATCTGTACCCGTTGCGACATAATTTGCGCCGGATCCATACCCTGATGAGGATTGCTGGCTTGCGAAGGAGGGTTGGCTAATTCGTTGTAAGCACCAAGTTGTTGATAAAAGTAACCTGAAACAGCCAACAAACAAATGGTCATAAAAGCAGGCCACAAAGCAGTTTTTGATTTAATTTCGACATCAAGGGAGTCGTCACCCTTTTGTTTCATATCCTGAAGTAGATTTATCTCTAGTTCTTTCTTTAATGCTTCGAATTCGACTTGATCTAAAAGATCGTCTTTCAATTCTTTTTCAAGAATAGCTAAACGTTCAGCAAAAAGTTCAAGGTTAGTTTGTCTACGAACACCAGATTCTTCAGCTTGTAACAGCTTTTTCTGGCGAAAATGTGGAACCCAAATCATGATTAGGCCGATGAGTACGACAAGCGCAATAAATATCCAAAATGTGGTCATTGTTTCAATATTCACTTTTAGGTTAACAGAGAAAGCGGCAATTACCGCAGTGCTTGGAATCTTGATTATACGTAAAGATTATTAATTGAATAGTAATATAAGGAAGATATGAATCCAAATCCTGATAGTTGCGTACTGGTTCACAGATTGAATTGTTTGGCTAACTCATGGTGAAACTTTGTTAAGGTAATCCTGTCAGACTGGTTGTGGAAACTTTTCGATTTATCTCAATCGATGTTCATAATGAGACTAGTGACCCAATTTTGCACGAAAATGGCAGACAGAAGTCATCGCAAGTTCTAAAATGCGTTAAAATTCGTTTAAGCTAATGTGCGTATATTAGTTCATCGCATTAATTGGTACTGTAGTGATTTGTTTGTTTCAGATCCGCTTATTTTTTTAGACTAAGGAATACCCATGATTCCAGAAATTGGACATTTCTCGCTCATTCTCGGTTTGGCTTTTGCCATACTGTTAGCTAGCGTGCCGTTATATGGTTCCGCATGTAAAGACCAGTATCTCGTTCGTTATGCTTGGCCATTGACATACGGAATGTTTTTTTTCATCACTCTATCGGTCGTTATCCTAGGGTACAGTTTTGCGGTTGATGATTTTTCGGTGGCTTATGTCGCACATCATTCCAACTCACAATTACCTATTTTCTTTAAGATTGCGGCAGTTTGGGGTGGTCATGAAGGATCACTATTATTCTGGGTCTTTGCATTATCTGTATGGTCTACCTCTGTGGCACTATTCAGTAAAGGGTTAGAAGAAGTCTTTACCGCCAGAGTATTGTCAGTCTTAGCGATGATTGTTGTTGGTTTCACCTTATTCATGGTACTGACATCAAGTCCATTTGAACGGTTATTTCCTATTCCTTTAGAAGGGAGAGACTTAAATCCGATGCTGCAAGATGTTGGATTAATCTTCCATCCACCTATGCTGTATTTGGGTTACGTGGGTTTCTCAGTATGTTTTGCTTTTGCCATAGCAGCACTTATGAGTGGCAGACTTGACTCCGCATGGGCTCGTTGGAGTCGTCCTTGGACTTTAGCGGCTTGGATATTTTTAACCGGTGGGATCTCATTAGGTTCTTGGTGGGCTTATTACGAATTAGGTTGGGGCGGCTGGTGGTTTTGGGACCCGGTTGAAAATGCGTCATTTATGCCTTGGTTAGTGGGTACTGCGTTAGTGCACTCATTAATCGTGACAGAAAAACGTGGTGCATTCCGTAACTGGACTGTATTGCTAGCTATCTTTGCGTTCTCATTAAGTTTACTCGGCACCTTTATTGTTCGTTCGGGCGTATTAACGTCAGTACATTCTTTTGCAGCAGATCCAAGTCGTGGTTTGTTCATCTTGCTGCTGTTAGGCCTTGCCATCGGCGGTTCGTTAACTCTGTTTGCTTTCCGAGCCAGTGAAATGAGCAGTCCAGCACGATTTGAGCTTAAATCGAAAGAAACCATGCTGCTAATCTGTAACGTATTACTTACTGTTGCAGCGGGTACTGTTCTACTGGGTACACTATATCCTTTACTGATTGATGCATTAGGTATGGGCAAAATTTCAGTTGGCCCTCCGTATTTCAATGCTGTGTTTGTACCTATCGTACTAGTGCTATTTTGTTTTATGGGTATAGGTCCAATTATTCGTTGGAAGAAATCTAAAGCCGGTGAAATCAAAAGACAGTTACTTGTTCCAGCTATTATCGCGTTAGTTGTGGGTGTTGCAGCTCCATTTGTTGCTGGCGGTGAATTTAATGCTTGGGTAATGTGTGGTGTGGGTGCTACCGCGTGGATCATGCTAGCCACTCTTCGCGCTGCTTATAATATGGTAAGCAATAAAGAAGGCGGTATCAGTCTCAATCAAATAGGTCGTAGCCAGTTAGGGATGCTCTTTGCCCACTTTGGTATTGCGGTTTCAGTAATGGGGGCAACAATTGTCTCTAATTACTCGATTGAAAAAAGTGTTCGCATGGGACCAGGTATTAGCCAAGAGCTGGCAGGTTATACATTCAAGTACTTAGAAACTAAAAATGTCGTCGGCCCTAATTATACTGCCAAACAAGGTCAGATTGAGATTTATAAAGATGATGAATTTGTCTCTTTGTTAAAGCCTGATCGTCGTCAATACACTGTTCGTACTATGGATATGACTGAAGCAGGTATTGATTGGGGATTATTCCGCGACTTATATGTCACTATGGGCGACCCCATTAGTTTAACTGAGTTTGCTGTACGTCTTAATTATAAACCCTTTGTACGTTGGATATGGTTTGGCTCAATCTTTATGATGATTGGTGGCTTCCTTGCTGCATCAGATAAGCGTTATCGTGTGAAGCAAGTTGCTTCAGAAGATGTAGTAAAAGCAAAATTAGCGACAGTGTAATTAACTCGGAGACACTATGAAGAAGTTTGTACTGTTTATACCCTTAGTCATATTCTTGGGTATGGGCGCGTTTTTATACAAAGGATTATTTCTCAATCCTAAAGTGCTCGATTCAGCATTAGAAGGAAAGCCTGTTCCGGCTTTCCAACTTGAGCGCTTAGAAGTGCCTAGTGAAGTCTTAACTGAGAAAGATCTTCCTGCAAAAGTGTCGATGTTAAACTTTTGGGCGACTTGGTGTCCCGCATGTAAATATGAGCATCCTTATTTGTTGATGTTATCTAAACGTAATTTGTTACCTATATATGGTATCAACTATCGTGACGAGCGAGCATTAGCAATTAAAGAGTTAACCACTCTAGGTGACCCTTACACAGCTAACCTCTTTGATAAAGATGGTCGCCTAGGGCTCGACCTTGGGGTTTATGGCGCACCAGAAACATTTATTGTCGATCATAACGGTATTATTCGTTATCGTTATGCAGGACCAATAGATCAAACAGTATGGACACAAACCTTGTATCCGATGATCCAGCAATTACAAGCTGAAGCAAAAGTTGATGGAGCATCGTAATGAAATTCGTATTTAAAATAATGATGGTTTGTACTAGTTTACTTTTTACTTTGACGGTAATGGCTACACCAGTCGATACCTATGAGTTTAAGTCAGCTGAAAATCAACAAAGGGCATTGTCACTCGCGCATCAATTGCGTTGTCCACAATGTCAGAATCAAAATTTAGTCGATTCAAACTCACCTGTTGCACAAGATTTGCGTCTAGAAGTGTATCAGATGGTTGATAGCGGTAAATCTGAAGCTGAAATTATCGACTTTATGACCAGTCGCTACGGTGATTTTGTTTTGTACAATCCTAAGCTAGACTCGAAAACATATATTCTATGGCTTGGTCCATTTGGGTTACTTATTTTGGGTCTCTTTATTGGTTTTATCTTTGTGCGCAAGCAACGGATTCAAGCAACAGAATCAACAACCTTGTCGACAGAGCAACAAGCCGAGTTAGATGCAATATTAAATCCTAATAAGACAACCAAGTAACCAATCGGAGTATTAACCTTGAAACAGTGGTTTGCGTATATCTTCACGAGCTTCTTTATATTGGGTATTGCAAGTATGGCTAATGCATACCCCGGCATGCAAGCTGCGGCTAAGCAAACCACTGAGTCAACACTTGATCGGATTAATATCCTACCGCAACCATTCCCTATTGCTTTAGTCGACTTCACCAACCCCGTTGGTCAGCCAATTAATTTTGAACACTATAAGGGAAAAGTGGTTGTGGTTAACGTTTGGGCTACTTGGTGCCCACCTTGTGTCAGAGAGCTCCCTGCGCTAAATCGATTAGATAAAAGCTTAGATGCAGAACATTTTGCACTAATACCTATTTCTATTGATGCCGAAGCGGTTAATGTCGTACAGCCATTTTTGGAATCTCTTGAATTATCCACATTCAACTCATATTTTGATCCGCAACAACAGTTACGAGATGTATTCCCACTCGATACAATACCGGCGACATTTATCTTAAATGAACAAGGTGAGCTGGTGGCCTATGTTCGCTCGTTTGTCGATTGGGATGATAAGAATGTGATTAGTTTCCTTAACCAATTCCGCAACAGCACAGTAAAAGTACAATAAACAGTCAATAAAGCTCAAAAAATATCTTAAAGGATCGCTTTTGGTGAAAAGATCGCCAAGCGATCCTTTTTTCTTAAAAAAGGGCTTGCGCTAAATCTTGTATTGCCTATAATGCGCATCCACTGACACGGCAGACAGCGAAAGCAGTCACCG
>NZ_JBEOPI010000051.1:0-25895 GCF_040309905.1 Shewanella sp. CAL98-MNA-CIBAN-0140 | reverse complement strand
ACCGCTTGATACCGCTTGATACCGCTTGATACCGCTTGATACCGCTTGATACCGCTTGATACCGCTTGATACCGCTTGATACCGCTTACTAATTATTACTAGTGCTTGATACCACTTACTATTGCTTTTCTAAGTGGAGCACAAATAATTAAGGCTTGATGTTGAATGACTACTGCAAGTAGTGGTATCAACAATCAAGCCCTAATAATCAACCTATTAAATAAGCTAATTTATAATAGCAATTCTTACTTTTTGTAAGAAGAAGCCATGTTGTCTAAACGGTCATTAGCACGTTTAGCTTCGGCTTGTGCGTCCATAGAAGCAGCTTTAGCGCCTTTAACATCGGCAGATAGCATGCTTTGCTCAGACTTTAAAGAACCAACTTCTGCTGATAGTTGATCAACTTTGTTACCTAGATTTGCTACACTTTCTTCTAAAGCAGTAGTGTTAGCACAACCACCTAATAAAGCAGTCATCGCAACACCAGCAATCATCAGTACTTTCTTATTCATGGGTAAATCCCTTAATATAGGTTGTTAAATAGTGCAACGGCATGTGCCTTTGCAACGGCGTAATTATGTCACAGATTTTTTTATTTGCTATAGCCAAATAAAATATTGTTCATTTAAAATAGCGAAATAAATGAAAATTGCAAGTCTACTGGGCAAAAAGCATTATTATTTACTGATTTTATATAAATTTTAGTGATTTATTGCTTATTCCTCGCTAAAAAATGCATTTATCCGCTTTTATTCATAAAACGCTAAACAGGCGATCACTAATGAAATGCTAATTACTTAAGGTATTGTATTTTATATGTATTAATCGTTTCTATTCGTTTTAGCTGTAGTTGGTTTTTAATTTGTGAACCTTGGTAGCCCGCGGTAATAATCGACTGCACATCAACGTTGTTTGCTAACTGATAGCAATGTTGTAAATATTCAGCTTGTGGATAGTGTACTTGTTCGGATCCGCTGCGTCCTCTCATGTCGCCATGACAACATAATAATAGCTCTGTTAAGCGTTGAGGTTTACGCCAAAAATCACCTTTATCGAATATTTTTATGATGGTTTCAGCTCTTAGTTCAAATGCATTATGAACATTTTGGTGCTGATCACTGACTAATAGTGCTAGATCGCGATATTCATTGGGTACCCGTATTCGTTCACAAAGCTTTTTAATGACGCTTAAGCCTTTTTGGCCGTGACCATAATGTTTCGGCCAATCTTGTTTTGGCGTTAATGCTTTGCCTAAATCATGTACCAATGCGGCAAAACGTACGGCTTTATTGTCACTTAACAGGCTAGTTTGCTCGAGAACCATAAGGGTATGGATACCCGTATCTATTTCAGGGTGCCACTTTTCTGGTTGCGGTACCCCAAACAACGCATCGACTTCTGGAAATAATACCGCCAATGCTTGGCATTGCTTTAACACGTCGAAAAAGACCTGCGGACTTTGACTCGCTAATGCCTTGTCACATTCCTGCCATACCCGCTCCGGCGTGAGGTGATTGAGTTCATCGCTGTGGGCAATTTTTGTCATCAGTTGTAAGGTTTCGTTAGCAATAGTAAACCCTAAATGATGAAATCGAGCCGCGAAACGGGCCACGCGTAATACACGTAATGGGTCTTCGATAAATGCATCTGAAACATGGCGAAGTACTTTGGCGTTAATATCATCAATGCCATTGTAGGGGTCATATACGTTACCATCACTATCTTGTGCAATGGCATTGATGGTGAGATCGCGGCGCAGTAAATCTTCGGCGAGGGTGACACCTTTATTCGCATCACAGCTAAAACCTTGATAGCCGTTACCTGTTTTTCGTTCCGTTCTTGCTAATGCATATTCTTGTTGAGTTTTAGGATGCAAAAAAACCGGAAAGTCTTTACCGACTTGCTGATAGCCTTGTGCCAACATTTCTTCAATACTGCTGCCAACAACCACATAATCCTTGTCGACAACCGTTTGTTTAAGAAAAGTATCGCGCACTGCCCCGCCTACTAAATAAATCTTCATGGCGTACCACAACGTGTAATAATAAGTAGCTTAAATCTTATCAGAGTTAGATTTTTACAGCTAACTTTTGACAAGCTGTTGTACAAGCATTAACGTTAGTCGTCAGTTTCAAATAAGGATTTTTGGTCGAATGTATAAAGCCTTTTATGGATTAAACGATAATCCATTCTCTATCGCGCCTAACCCTCATTATATGTTCTTAAGCGATCGTCATCGCGAGGCCTTAGCACACTTAACTTATGGGCTAGGAGAAACCGGTGGGTTTGTGTTGTTGACGGGGGAAGTCGGTACAGGGAAAACAACCGTTTCACGTTGTTTGTTGCAGCAATTACCTGAAAATACCGACACCGCTTTTATTCTTAATCCTTCGTTAACAGAGCTCGAGCTTTTAGCTACGCTATGTGATGAACTCGCAATTCAATATGGCGACCACCCGACCTTAAAACAACTGACTGACTTACTCAGCAAGTACTTATTGGAGAATCATAAAAACGGTCGAAATACGGTATTAATTATTGATGAAGCCCAACATTTGCGTTCTGAAGTATTAGAGCAGCTGCGCTTGCTGACTAACTTAGAAACCAATACCAAAAAGTTGCTGCAAGTTATTTTAATTGGCCAACCAGAACTGCAGCAATTATTAAAGCGTCAAGATTTGCGTCAATTAGCCCAGCGTATTACGGCGCGATACCATTTATTACCCTTGGATCATGACGAAGTGGCACTGTATGTGTTGCATCGTTTAAAAGTGGCTGGTCGACAGGAACCTCTTTTTACCCAAAAAGCGATAAAAGTACTGCACAAGCATACCGGCGGCATACCAAGGTTGATCAATTTGTTGAGCGAACGGGCATTAATGGCTGGCTATGGTCAAGCTAAGGTGCCAATCGATCATAAAATGGTCAATCAAGCGGCGGTAGAAGTCTTGGGCCAAATCGATACACCCAACAACAAGCGTTGGCCTTTTGTGGTGGCGGTGGCACTAGTATTAGCGTTTGGATTGTCATTATATTTGTTCAATCGCTCGGCGATTGATAGTCGTTTTATGCCTAATACCGCTGATGCTGCGCAAACGCAAACGCAAGTTCAAACAAAAACGCAATCATCAGTCACTGCGAGTCTTACTCCTGCAGCGGTAAATCAAGTCACAGTACAACAACCTTCAGCAATCAATGCGCAGCAACAACTAATGCGCCAAGCTATGGCGCAAAGTACCAGTATCGAAAATGCCTTTGCTGGTTTATTTGGCTTGTGGAATAAGCAACCTATTATTGGCTTATCTGCTTGTCAGGCGGCGCAGCAGCAGGACTTAGCTTGTTATCAACAGCAGGGGAATTGGCACAGTATCATGCGCCTTAATTATCCTGCTGTCGTGTATTTGCAAGATGCACAAACCAATGTGTTTTATGGCGTAATGGTTGAACGTCAAGTGGATCAAATTTTATTGCAGCTTGGTGAGCAACAGTTTTGGGTGAGCAAAGATTGGTTCGATCGCCACTTTAGTGGCACGTTTGAAATTTTATGGCAACCTGATGCCGTTATTCCACGAGACATCAGCCAGTCTTCGAGCATGGCGCAAGTACAATGGTTAGAAAATAGCTTAGCACGAGTCAATAAACGTCCGGCACGATTGTTAACTCAATTTGATACTGAGCTTGAGCAGCAGTTGATGCATTTTCAACGTCAACATGGTCTTAAACCCGACGGGATTGCCGGGAATCAAACTTTGGTGCAGTTAAACTTGTATTTAAGCCAGCAAGGCCCGCGTTTGAGTGCTTCCGTGGAGCGCAGTTAATGTCGATTTTATTGGATGCGATTACCCGCAATAAACAGCAACAACAAACTAATATTGTTGATGTTGTTTCAACGCCGAGGGCCCATTATCCTTCACAGCCTAAGGTGTCGGCGACCACAAAAAAAATGACAGTGCTGACATTAGCTATTTCGTTGGGGATTGGTGGGGCGTGGAGCGTGAGTCTGTTATTGCAACCTGGGCCATCATCTATACAACTAGCGACATTACCCGTCATTAACCCTAATGTTGACCCGCAAGGGAGCCCCACGGATTTGGTGATGCCTGGCAATGGCAACATTGTTCAACCGTCGAGAGATCAGAGCGGTGATGCTCAGGCTCGTATTGATCAGGTTAGTGCAGATCAAAACCATATTGTTCAAGGCAATGATCAGGTTCGTTTGGCCGGCAAAGTGGCTTTGCCTATCGCACAACCTTATACTCCACGCGTCAACCAAACGGCTATGGGTGTCAATACTGATCCAAACTTCTTAGCTCCAAACGCTTTAGCGCCAAACTCCTTAGCATATAACGACACGGGTTCAAGCAATCAAGCGGTTGACCGTACCAATGTGAATCAGCAGCAAGTGAGTAATCGTGACATTCAAACTGTATCAGCCCAACAAATGCCTGATAGACGATATGAGCGCTCAAATACAGATTTTGCATCAAATCAGAGCCATGCGAACCGAAAAAGCCAAGCTGAAATAGAAGCGTTACGGCTACAAATTAATGCCGCGGCAAATGAAGTCGACTTTGTCTCAGTCAGCGCACCGAAAGTTGATCAAAGTAATAACTTGCTAGCCGCGTTTAAGACGGCCCTTAAAGACGTTGAATACGAACGGTCGGTTAATCAGCCAGTGACGCAGGAAGAACTGGATCCTATTCCTCGGCCTTCAAATCAACAAATTCCCAAATATGGCGATTTGCCTGCGAGTATTCAATTACAAGTGCCTGAGTTTAATATTAATGCTCATGTGTATTCATCAGAACCCAACAATCGTTGGTTAAATGTTGACGGGGTTGAATTACAGCAGGGTGACATGATTAACAATAAACTGACGATTATTGAGATCCGGCCTAGGGACATAGTGTTAGAAATTAGCGGTGAACAATTTAGAGTGCCGGCAATTTAGACGCTGCTTTTAAGCAGTCTCAACATATCGGTTTCAACATAGCTGTCTCAAAATATGTATATCAACACCTCTATTTTAATTCGTTAATCTCAATAGATAAATAACACCAAGGCGCTTATCGCGCCTTGGTGTTATTGGTTGCATTAAACCGCAATGTTAGCCGTGAATATGATTGGCTAAAAATAAGGTTAATCCATAACCTATGCAGTAGCAAAACAGTAATGCTGGGACATATTTTAAGTAGCTTACGAATGTCAGTTCTTCAACTTTACTCATGGCGATAATGCCTGAGGCTGAGCCGATGATTAATAGTGACCCACCGACGCCGACTGAATAGGTTAATCCTAACCATTGTGCTGTCGTCAGCACGGGATCTGCTTTTAATAATGCTGCCGTTAATGGCACATTGTCTAATAGTGCAGAACCAACACCAGTGAAAAAGTTAGAAATACTAGGGTTATACATACCATAGACTTCGGTTAATAAATTAAGGGTGCCAATCTCTTTAAGCATACCGACGAGTAACAAGATACCTAAGAAGAACAATAGGGTGTCGAATTCAACCTGACGAATATACTCTAATACTTGCACTTCTTCCGTGTTGCTTTTATTGGTGCGCCCGACTAAGAACATCACTGATAAGCCGAATAAAAAAGTTAATACTGGGGGAATGCCAAACATTACGTTAAGTACCATGGTCAAGACGATGGTCGTGAAAAAAATCACCCCGATGACAATATCAACCGTATTGTAATTTTGCTCAATCGGAGTGGTGCTAACCTGTCCTTCAGCTTTGAGTGAAAACAATATTGCTAGGATCATGACGCTAACACTTGCGGGAATAAACAAGATTAGTAATTCAGAAATATGCACTTTACCCGCAAGGAAAATCATCAAGGTCGTCACATCACCCGTGATTAATGCCACCCCACCGGAGTTGACAGCAAAAATAATTAACACCGCCATGCGACGACGCATTTGCTTGTCTAAATTAAAGGTTGTCAGTAACCCCAATGACACCAATGTGGCAGTAACGTTGTCACAAAAAGTCGATAATACTAATGAAAATAATCCTACCTGCATCATCAACATTCTCACAGAGACTTGCTGCGGAAATATTTTCTGTACCAGTACTTGGATCATGCCTTTAGCATTAAGGTAGGCAACAAAGGTCATTGTTGACATTAAAAACAACCATAATGTGGCAATTTCTAATAAGTTTTCATTGAGATTTTCACCCACGAGTTTACTTTTCTCTGGGCTCCCAGAGGCAATGAACAAGGTGATCCAAGCAATGCAGCCAAGGAATAGGGTGGTTTTTGCTTTGTTAATATGGGTAACTTCTTCGAACACGATACTGAGTAACGCAAGCACCGCAAGTGAGATAAGAAAGGTATGTAGCATGACTGCAATTCCAACTTTGTGTTGTAGGTAATCAACATCATTACCCTGAATTTTTGCTAACCTAATTCAGTCCCTAATTTTAAGGTTAAATTAAGCTTTTGTTTGGCGGGCCGATCACATCACATAACGAGCAATTTCGCAACTTAGATCACATTTATTTTGCGGGTAATAGACCAAAGTAGCGCATTGAAAAATGGATATATTTGCGCTTTAACGCCCAATTGGGCCATTTACTATTGTTCTGATAGTGAGCATGAGCCAACGTTTGGTTATTGTGATGGATGTAGGGTAAGTCATCTGTCGATAAACGAGTTGTTTATTCGGTCAATCACAGACCCTCTTTCATTATTAACGCGTCATTAATAAGGCGTCATTAATGGGTCATTCTAACTATGGGAGGTAGATTACGAACACTATGCTTGTTTGTTTATGAGTGTATTTAACACAGCACAAGCAGATGACTAAGAGGTGAGAGATTAATGCGGACGTTGAAGCAAATAAAAAGGGATAAACAGCTTAGCTGCTTATCCCTTTTTTATCACGGCTTGTTAGCGGTGATAGATAGACTTATTTCATTGCGGCAAAAATACGATCAACGGCGGCTAAAGTATACTCAATCTCAGCGTCGCCGTGAGCCATTGACATGAAGCCCGCTTCATATGCACTTGGCGCCAAGTAAATACCTTCATCTAGCATGGCATGATAGAAATGACGGAAGTGTTCCATGTTGCATTTTGTTACTTGAGCAAACGACGTCATTGGCGCTTTATCTTCAGTAAAGAATAAACCAAACATGCCGCCCACATAAGTGATGTTTAATGGAATACCGTGTTTATCTGCTGCAGCTTTAATACCTTCTGCTACACGTTTAGTTTTGTCTGCAAGCGCGTCATACAAACCGGGTTCACACAAGGCATCCATTTGGGCTAAACCTGCTGTCATCGCAATCGGGTTACCAGACAAAGTACCTGCTTGATAAACTGGGCCTGTCGGTGCAATAAACTGCATGACTTCTTTACGGCCACCAAAAGCGCCTACGGGCATGCCGCCGCCAATCACTTTACCTAGTGTGGTTAAGTCTGGTGTAACGCCATAATGGCCCTGTGCGCCACTCATAGACACGCGAAAACCGGTCATCACTTCATCAATAACCAGTAACGCTCCGAATTCATCACAAATAGCACGCAAGCCTTGTAAAAATCCTTCAACCGGTGGAATGCAGTTCATGTTGCCGGCAACGGGCTCAAGGATGATACAAGCGATACTTTCTGGATTCTGTTCAAATATAGCGCGGACAGAATCAAGATCGTTATAGGTAGCGGTTAATGTGTGCTTAGCAAAATCTTCTGGAATACCAGGAGAGCTTGGTTGCCCTAACGTTAATGCTCCAGAACCTGCTTTTACTAATAAGCAGTCAGCATGGCCGTGGTAGCAACCTTCAAATTTTAAAATATTGTCACGGTTAGTAAAGCCACGTGCTAAACGAATTGCACTCATAGTGGCTTCAGTACCAGAACTGACCATACGAACTTGTTCTATTGATGGCACCATAGAAATGACTTTTTCAGCCATTTTGACTTCAAGTTCAGTCGGCGCGCCAAATGATAGGCCATTTTCGACAGCGGCTAAAACCGCTTGGCGGATTTTAGGATGGTTATGGCCTAAAATCATTGGTCCCCATGAACCGACATAGTCGATATACTTTTTACCATCGGCATCAAAAATATAAGCGCCATCAGCTTTTTCAATGAACAAAGGTGAACCACCCACACCATTAAAAGCTCGTACAGGTGAGTTAACGCCACCAGGAATGGTTTTTTTAGCCTGTTCAAATAAAACTTCGGAACGGGTCATGTCTAATCCTTAATATTGTGTGCCAATTATCTATCGGCTTTACGTGAATACCAGTTTACTGGGCACTCATACTTGTCGAGTTGGTTTTCAACCCCAAGTGTTAATGCAAAAAGTGCCATGCGTATAAGTAAGCCGTTGTCGGCTTGTCTGAAAATAGCCAAACTTGGATGGCTGTTTAAATCATTGTCGAGTTCATTTGCTTGTGCGCGTGAGTCACGAGGTAATGGATGCATAATCACCGTATTTGATTTGCAATGCTGGGTATAAATATTGTGATTTAAGCGAAACTTACCGCGGTACTTATTGGCTTCTTCCTGTGAAGGAAAACGCTCTTCTTGAATGCGAGTCAGATACAAAATATCTGCTTGGTGCAAATTACCTTCAAGTTGTTCGGTTATTGTGATCTTATGGCCAGCATTTTCAATGTCGGCGATCACATAGTCAGGCATTGCTAGTTCACTTGGTGAGATCAATGTGAACTTAATGTCTTTATGCATGCAAAGTAAGCGTGATAGTGAATGTACTGTGCGGCCATATTTCAAATCACCCACCATCGCGATATGCATCCCGTCGATACTCATACCTGTTTGGCTTAGCTCTTTTTTGATGGTAAATAAATCGAGTAATGCTTGCGTTGGGTGTTCATTGGGACCATCGCCACCATTGATCACTGGCACGCGACTGCCTTCGGCAAATTCTTTGACTGAGTATGCGTCGGGGTGACGCATGGCAATCACATCTGAGTAAGTTGATAGCACTCTAGCCGTGTCATACAAGGACTCACCTTTTGATAATGACGATGATGCCATTCCAGTCGTTTCTCGGACATGTCCGCCAAGCAAGTTGAAGGCGCAGCCGAAGCTAACACGGGTCCGGGTGCTGGGTTCAAAAAACAGATTGCCTAAAATAGCACCGTCTAATACTTTGGTGCGTTTTTCACGCAAAGCATAAGGGGTCATTTTGTTCGCGACGTTAAAAATAGTGTCAATTGAATCCAGATCTAACTGGTTTACTGAAAGGATGTGTGAACCTTCGAACTGCGTCATCAGCCTGATTTCCAAAGTTTGGGGCAAAATATTCACCAGAACAGCATGCTATTTTACCATATTATTATATAGGGTTTTATAGAGTTTTGTGTAGGGTGGCTGAGGCAAAATTGTAGCAGAAAATAACCGCTAGATAAATATAATAACCGTGCTGAACTTAGAGATTCACTTGCTGCTATAAAGAACATTGTAAGGACTTTAGCCTGCGCGTTAACTCCGCTCACTCATAGGCTTTGTTATTGATTTCGCAGCGAATGAGCTTCACGATCTATGAAATGTTAAGTTAACCTTCACCCTAGCTCGGGATAATAAACGCTTATTCAAGCGCTCTTTGTGCCGCTATCTACTGGGTACTGCCTGTAATAGACACGCAATTGAAGCGTTAAAGTACCTTGTTAACAAATATGCCTGACTTGAAATAGACTGATTTCTATCATTTTATTCCATTGCTTTATTGCATCGCATATAGCAAGTAGAGGATAAACACGCTAATCGAGTATGAGTTTATATTTGCCCAGAACGAATTTCTTGCAATAAATTGGTCCAACTGATCACCCCAACGACGTGTTGATTATCACTGCGGTAGATATACACTTCACCTGCACGTTTAGGGGCCAATGCTTCATAGGCTTCATTTAAGGTGGCGCTGTCGGGCAATCCTGGCATTGGTTGGCGTGACAGTGTGGTTGTGTCTTCAGCGGATTGAATTTCAAGGCGGAGCATTTCGATGACGCCCTTTGCATTACGCACCAGGACAGGCCGACCCGCTGCACGTTTCAGTACTTCAAGCAGCAGTTCGTCATCATCGTTAACAATGACGAAGCGTTTATTCATTAACACCCTAACGCCTTTCTGTTGCAGTCCTTGATTCAGTGGTGCAACCTTGTAACCCAGCTCCATAATATCGAGTTGCTTTAAAAGCATCGAGTTGGTGTTAAAACCTTGGTATGCCACCAAATATGCCGGAATGGTAACAAACATGGCCGGTAAAATAATCGAGGCATCGTTGGTTAATTCAAGTAGCGCAACTAACGCAGCCAATGGCGCACTTAAGCAAACTCCCATCATTGCTGTCATGCCGATCACAGTATATAAACCAATATAAGGCGCAACTGATGGAAACAGTAAACTAATGATTAACGCTAATATCGCCCCGATTAATGCGCCAATACCATAGAGTGGACCGATAAGTCCGCCAGGAACCCCAAAGCCAATGGCGGCGACGGTGGCCAGCATTTTTGCTAATAACAGTGCGATTAAAAACAATAGGCTAGGATGTTCACTAATGGCTTCAGTAATGGCTAAATCACCAGAACCTAAAGCTTGTGGCATGACTAATCCCACCACCGTAGTGATGGCTCCAGCTATAAGTAGTCGATAAAGTAATGGCCAGTGCTGGCCAGTCGCGGTGACTTTGACGAGTGAAAAATTAAACAGTGCAGCGGCACAGCCCAAAACTATGCCGCCAATTAACAAAATGGGATAGTGATCGAGTGGAATATGGATCACATTGATCAAGTCGTATTCGTGAATATTACCAAACACCAGTTGACTAGAGACGGCGCCGCAAATAGCGGAGATCATAATGGGGAAGAAATAGTGGATTTTGTATTCTCGAACAATGACTTCAAATACAAATAATACTGCAGCAAGTGGAGCATTGAAGATGGCCGCTATGCCGGCGGCGATTCCACTGGCGCACATAATGCGCACGCTATTATCTGGCAGCGAAAACTTCTCTGCTAGAACACTGGCGCTCACAGCGCCTAAGTGAATTGCCGGACCTTCTTTTCCGACAGAGAAATTGGTCATCAAGGCCATTAATGCTTGAAAAAACTGTCCAGGGGCAGACTGAAGCGGTACTTTACCGTAGTGCAGTTTAAATCGGTGCAATACGTAAGCAATTCCCATGCGTTGATAACGTTTGGACCCCAGTAATGACAACAGCCAAATAAGTAATGCACCGAGTATAGGTAAGTATGAACGCCAATCATAAAAAGTTGTGCCGATGTCTATGGCATCGGAATGCAGATATTGTTCTGCCCACACTAAGCTTAGGCGAAATAAGATAATCACCAATGAGGCTATGATGGCAAACAGCAATGCGAGGGCACAAAGTTGCACACTAATTTTGGCCTGAGATAATTTATCTCTAAATTCGTTATGCAGATATTTGCGCGTAGCGCGTTTGGCGTGAATAATAGCGGCTTTATTTATCTTAAATTGCACAGTTTGACTCTAGGGTCTGTTTATCTTTGAGGGTTATATATTGCAATTGTTTATTGATCTTTGGGAAGCGTACTTGTGTCATGCTATTACTCTCCATCAATAAGCGTTGAGTCAGTGCTAAAGGACAACAAACGTTGGCGGAAATTTCACTTGCAGCATCCTGGGCTGGACAATAAAAGTAAGATCACTATCACCTGTGGAGCCATATTAAACATATATGATTGACACAAAAGTTTTGCTTGATAGATGAAATAAGCCTAAGGCGAAGAAGCATTAGCAAGCATACTGTATTTTATTAGAAGGTTGTAACTTAATGTTAAATTATCACCGTTGGTTGGACAGACTGCAAGTTTTAGGACGTAAAAATCGGACATCGAGCATATACTTGATTAGTTTAATGCTAGTGTGCTTTTTACTGGGGGCGATAAGCTTTAATTTATGGCTTTCTTTTGCGCCAGAGGCAACACCCAATAGCGTTAGCGGTAAGCGTAAATTATTGCAAGAACTCGACACACAAGCACAAGCGCTTGCCAGTCGGAATTTAGCATTAAGTATTGCAGAAAATGCCAATAAAGAAATGCAACAGATGTTTAGTCGTCAATTAACTGAGCAAAAAGCGTTAGAAAAAGAATTAGCGTTTTATCGCAGCGTCATGGTGACGGATGCTGATGTTGAAGGCGTGGCGATTCATGGGGTGGAAATGTCCCAAGGGGTGCTGCCAGAACAATATCAATTACGATTAATTCTAACCCAGTTGCAAAAACGCAAAATGAAAGTTAAGGCCCGAGCTAACGTGATGTTGCTCGGTGTTCAAAATGACCACCCCGTCGAGCTATCACTAAGCAAGTTGGTGAATAATAAATTGGATTTCGAGTTTAATTATTTTCAAATTATGGATACTGATTTTGTCCTACCTGCAGGTTTTAATTTGCAAAGGATTTCCGTTAAAGTTAAGGTCTCCGCCAGCCGTGGCGTGAAAGGTGGTGAGATTGAGCAAACCTTTAATGTGCCGGAATTATTAATGGGTGAAAAAGAACTGCGGGTAATACTTGAACAAAATAGTCAGGTAAAGGATAATTCTCAGTAGAATCGAAGTAAGAGGTAGTAATGACTGAACATGTTGATGCAGCAATGCCGATCCAATTTACCGATGCGGCGGCGATAAAAGTAAAAGGGCTGTTGGAAGAAGAACAGAATCCTGAATTAAAGCTACGTGTGTATGTCACAGGTGGTGGTTGCTCTGGTTTTCAGTATGGATTTACATTCGATGAAAAAGTCAACGAAGGTGATTTCACCATTGAAAAACAAGGTGTGCAATTGGTTGTTGATCCTATGAGTCTTCAGTACCTTGTTGGTGGTGAAGTGGATTATACATCAGGTCTTGAAGGGTCACGTTTTTTCGTTAAAAACCCTAATGCCACCACCACATGTGGTTGTGGGGCGAGTTTCTCGGTGTAATAGATTTTATTGCGACGATAACTATTGCGACGATAAATTATTGCGACGATAAACATAGCCACAATAAACATAGTCACTAAAAATTGAGTGTAACCCTGTAATAAAAAGCCGTCTTTCGACGGCTTTTTGATTTCTCAACAATAATAATGAATTGGCTAACCTATGACTAGCTGCTCATAATATTAAGATTCATCCGCGGTTTAAACCACGCCTTCACTTTAGCATTAAAGCTAATCCAAACTTGTATTATCCCCAGTGCAATCAGTACCGAGTAGATCACCCAATCGGCCACTACGGTTTGAAAGAAACCAAAATCAAACGTGGTTGGACCGGCAACTAAATTATCAGGGTCATACATAATAATTGGCAGTACGCTGTATAACAAAAGTTGCAGCACACAATAAACCCGCAGTAAGTATAAGCCGGCTTTTTGGCGCCCGATAATTGCGAGTACCATCATCAAGGTCAAAATGCATAACATTGCACTTAACTCTGATATTGAATTTACGGCCATTAATCCGCTGATGGCCGCGAGGGTATAAATGATCATTAAGCCAATTAACCGTTTAGGTAAATGTGGCTTAACAGGGATCTTGGCTTCATCAACGTGGGTTGATCCAGAGCTGATATCTGTCATTACAATTAATGCTTTTGCTGTATCTTTGGTGAAACACGCTCGTTCACTTCAAACGGAGGTACCACGACACCTAAGTCTTCTTGAACCGGGAATACCGCGACAAATAAGTCATCATCTTCCATGCCGCTAACCCAACGTTCTTGAAACTCGTCTAGTGGAATGGCTAATGGTTCGCAGTCTTTCCATTCATCTACAGCCCAAAGCGTGGCCGTTTCTTCTGTTGGCCACATAGGGATGCAATCTTCATCTTCAGTGGTTAGCATCACGCAACCATCTTGATCTTGAAGTGTCCAGATGACTTTTTCAGATTTAATTTGCTCAACCATATAATCGTAACGACCTTCTGGCGTTAGATTCATTAGTTCAGATATACTTTTGTTTTTGTTGCTCATATTGACTCTCATCTTAAGTTACGGCTTTACTCAATTTCAAACGATTGAGCAAATTTGTGGGCATTATAACATTGAGGCCACAATTGCAAAAGTAAACCGCCCATATTGGTGTCTTTATCTGGCTTTAAAACGACCACCTAACACCGCAGGGCGTGAAGCACCTGTGACGGCCGGTAAATTGGCCGGTAAATCATGGTGATGACGCATCGCTAACCACGCAAAGGCAATCCCTTCAACCCATTTAGCATCAACACCTAAGGCGCTGGTGGTATCGACTTTATACCCCGGTACCAGAGTGGCGAGTCGTTGCATTAAGGCTTTATTTAACGCGCCACCGCCACAAACAAACAATTCACCCTTTGGTGCTAGCTTATTAATATCATTGGCAATACTGTGACAAGTTAAATCAAGTAAGGTTGATTGAATATCTTGTTGATCTAAATGACTGTAGTCGGCGAGTTGTTGCTCAAGCCAAGCTTGATTAAACAGCTCTTTGCCAGTGCTCTTAGGGTAGGCTAATGCGAAATAAGGGTGTAATAATAAGTGTTTGAGTAAGTCTGGATGACTGGTGCCAGAATCAGCCCAAGCGCCGCCTTCATCGAAAGATTGCCCTAGTGCTTGTTGGATAAATGCATCTATTAAGGTGTTACCTGGGCCAGTATCGAAGCCTAACACTTGGTCTTTATTGCCGGGTAAATAGGTCACATTGGCAATGCCGCCAATGTTTAAAATTACTCTTGAATGACCTGGCTGAGCAAACACTTGCTCATGAAATGCTGGCACCAAGGGGGCTCCTTGGCCGCCAAGGGCGATATCTTTACGTCTAAAGTCAGCAATAACATCGATATTAGTTTCAATGGCAATGGTATTTGGATCGCCAATTTGTAAAGTAAAGCCAATTTCTAAATTGGGCATGTGACGTACTGTTTGTCCGTGCGAACCAATCGCGATAACCTCAGCGGCAGTGACCGTCGTTTTGGCTAACAAGTTATTGACCGCTTGAGCGAACAGTTGGCCGACACTGCGATCGAGTCGACCTAAGCGGTTAATCTCGTCGGTTTCAGGTTGGCATAAATGCTGTAAGCCTTTTAATAAATGTTTAGGAATGGCTTCAGCATGACTGGCGATTAAGATTGGCTGCTTGGCCGAAAAATCGACCAATACGGCATCAACACTATCCATGCTTGTGCCTGACATTAGACCGATAAAATATTCTGGCTTAGACATGTGGTTTTTCTCTTGTAGCAGCGATCAAACAGACCATTAATTACTGGCTAATTGCTGTTGTTGATTTGATTTGAGTTGTGCCATCAATTGTTTGCTGAGTGCAGTGAATTTGTTTTTCTCTCTACGATCAATCGGCACCGATTTAGGTAAGTCAATCGTCCTTGGATTGCGATGTACGCCATTGACTATAAACTCATAATGTAAGTGAGCGCCGGTTACTCGACCTGTTTTACCCAAGGTTCCGATTATTTGACCTTGCTTAACCGTTTCACCACGGTTAACTTTGCGCTTGGTTAAATGCAAATACTTAGTGGTATAGGTTTCGTTGTGCTTAATAAACACATAGTTACCATTATACTGGTTATAACTCGACTCAATAACCCGCCCCTTACCCGCAGATTTAATGGGTGTCCCAATGGCCGCCACATAATCTACGCCTCTATGGGCTCTAACTTGCCCTGTGACAGGATGTAAACGGCGTGGATTAAAGTTAGAACTGACGTATTTAAAGTCCACTGGCGAGCGTAAAAATGCTTTGCGCATACTACTGCCATTCTCCGAGTAGTATTCACCATCGGTATAACGAACTGCAGTATAACGTTCACCTTGGTTAATAAACTCAGCGGCTAAAATATTGCCATTACGTAAAAATTGGCCATCGGCGTATTCTTGATCAAACAATAATGAAAAATGATCGCCTTTGCGGATATCGAGTGCAAAATCGACATCCCAACCAAAAATATTGGCTAACTCCATGATGTGGTTACCCGACAAGCCAGCATCGGCAGCGGCGTTCCAAAAGTTACTTTTAATCTTGGCGCTAATAAACGAGGTGCGATTTACAACGTCTTTAGTGTTAACGGTTTCTTTGTATTGGTCATTGTGTTGACTGATCACCAACGTCGACACTTGATCCATCCGATAAGTTAATTCTTGTAATTGACCTTGTGCATTTTTACTAAGAGCGATCTCTTCGCCGGGCATAATTCTGAGTAGATTCTTTTTCGCTAGCGGCAATTGAGTAATGTCATAGACATCTTTAGGGCTGAGTCCTGCACGGCTAAATAGGCCGCCTAAGGTATCGCCTTTAACCACTTTATAGTATTCAACGCTATAGCCATCGTTAGCCGCTTGCTGTTTTAATTTGGTTTTTTGAGTAGCAACTTGCTGATCGATATCATTGATCATGCCATCAATATCCGATGTGCTGGTTTGCAACATAGCAAGATGTTGAGCAAAAACTTCATCGTCTGGGGTTTCAGCGGTGATCACATTTTCGCTGTCATTACTTGATATGAAATCAGCTGACTCATCTTGATCAATACTGCTGTCATTATTGACTGGTGTTGGCGCGTTAAAGGCTAGTTGAACAGCATAACGCTTATTCGTTTCTAAGGCGGAGTTGTCATCCGATTGACTCACCGATCGGCTTTGCTTAGATGCCTGAGCATCTTCCGATGGAAACATCAGAATAAATGTCGTTAAAATTACCAATAAAGACAATGTAACTTGATGTGCTTTTGGCAACAATGTGAATAAAGTAAGAAGCTTTGCCATTGACTCAGATACCAATTTTTCTTTCTTGTTATGATCTGCTAAGTGTACACGCTTTCATTTGCTGTGGCTAACAAGTAACATAGACCTCTTTATTTTTTGTGCAGGCCCTGGGAGTTGCGGTAGAGATGGCGAATTTAGATCAAGTATTGGCAGAGATTAAGCGTGGTACCGATGAGATATTACTTGAGGCGGATTTACTTGAGAAACTCAAAGAAGGGCGGCCATTACGCATCAAATTAGGTGCAGATCCTACCGCGCCTGATATCCACTTAGGTCACACGGTTATTTTGAACAAAATGCGTACCTTTCAGGAGTTAGGTCACGAAGTGATTTTCTTGATTGGTGATTTCACTGGTATGGTCGGTGACCCTAGCGGTAAAAACAGTACCCGTCCGCCACTGACTCGTGAGCAAGTGCTTGCTAACGCAGAAACTTATAAAGAACAGGTTTATAAAATTTTAGACCCAGCTAAGACTCGTATCGAATTTAATTCTAGCTGGTTAGAGCCGTTGGGTGCCGCAGGTATGATCCGCTTGGCTTCTCAACAAACCGTTGCCCGGATGATGGAACGTGACGACTTTAAAAAGCGTTATGCATCAGGTCAATCAATTGCGATTCATGAATTTATGTATCCTTTATTACAAGGTTATGACTCTGTCGCACTTAACGCGGATGTGGAGCTAGGCGGTACCGACCAAAAATTCAATTTATTGATGGGTCGTGAACTGCAAAAAGTGGCAGGCCAAAAGCCGCAAACCGTGATCATGATGCCTTTGCTTGAAGGCTTAGATGGCGTTAAAAAAATGTCTAAGTCGGCCCACAATTACATTGGTGTGAGCGAACCTGCCAACGAAATGTTTGGCAAGCTTATGTCAATTTCAGATGATTTAATGTGGCGCTATCTTGAGCTGTTGTCATTCCGTCCCTTAACTGAATTAGCTCAATTTAAGTTAGATGTTGAAAACGGCACTAACCCGCGTGATATCAAGATATTGTTAGCTAAAGAAATTATTGCTCGTTTCCATGACGAAGCACAAGCGCAAGCCGCTCATCAAGCGTTTATTGACCGTTTTCAAAAAGGCGCTATCCCAGATGACATCGAAGAAGTGGTATTAGAAGCCGGTGAAGGCTTAGCGATTGCTAACTTACTCAAAGATGCTGGCCTTGTTGGCTCGACATCTGATGGTATGCGGATGATCAAGCAAGGTGCGGTAAAAATGGACGGCGAAAAAATCGAAGACAGTCGCATCAGTTTTAATGCAGGTCTTGAAGCGGTATTCCAGGTCGGTAAGCGTAAATTTGCAAAAGTTATCTTGAAATAAGCTTAACGAAATAAATAAAAAAACGGCTTATCAATTAAGCCGTTTTTTTATGTCTCATACATGGCTGACCCTGTTTGATTTAAATGGTGACATTACTGAGATTCAAGTTGGTCAGACATGGTTTGATAATCCATTAAGTCCATTTGTTCTATCAAGCGTTCAGTATTATTATCAAATTTAAGTGTGGTCACACCTGGCACGGCTAAATCGATAATTTTACCGGGTTTTCCATATTGATCGCCAGGACCTCGTAATCTGTAACTGCCGATGATCACCACAAGAGAGCCAGTATTAAACATGTGTTCTACGTTTAAACGATACTCTAATACGCCTTCATGAGCGCGTTGTAAAAACGCAATAATATGACGCCCACCGGTATAAGTGGTATTGGCTGTTTTGTCGTAAAATACCGTGTCGCGAGAATAAAATCGACGCAAGACAGTATAGTCATGGTCGGTGAGTGCTTCCATGTATTGCATTGCGAGTTGTTGCTCTCGTGGCATATCGCCAATATTGGCTTTGCTAGGAAAGCTCAATAGCAAACAGCATAATATGAAGATTATTCGCACATTAAATTCTCTTTGTTTTCAAATCAAAAGCCGGTAAAGATAAGTGCCAGCGGATAGCACTCAGACGAATGATTAGCGTGCTGAACATAGCGAACAACACCGATGTCATGCTATCCATGCCGACAATGATGCTTAAGGTATAACAGATCCCTCCAACGATGGAAGCGGTTGCGTAAATTTCTATTCGCAATACCATTGGAATTTGACGACATAACAAATCACGGATAACCCCCCCCCCAACAGCGGTTATGGCGCCCATTACCACAGCAACCATACTTGATAATCCTAGTGATAAGGCTTTTTCTGCACCAATGACGGTAAACACGGCTAAGCCTAGTGCATCTGCAATAGGTAAAGCATATGTAGGTATTCTATGGGGTTTACGCACTAAAATTAAGCACATTATGACCGTCGCAAGAATGACAATAATATAGTTAGGATCGCGTATCCAAAATACTGGTGTAGCGCCTATTAATGCATCGCGCATACTGCCACCGCCAATTGCAGTAACAAAAGCTAATACGATAACGCCGAATGGATCCATACGATATTTACCAGCCGCTAACACGCCCGCAATTGCAAATACAGAGGTACCACATAAATCTAAAAAGTAGATCCACTGATTCATTTACTTAACTCTTCGAGGTGAATAGTGAGTGCATCAACTGAAATCCGGATCTCGATTACCGATAAAATTAATGAATACAGTAACAATAATAGACTCAATCCAAAGACTATTGAGCCTATTTGATTAAAGCCGATATAAATCAGAATCATACATAAAACGCAAAACGCAAAGCTGCTGACACCGGTTTCTTGCATTTTACGGATGATAATAATGCGTTGGCGTAAGTTTTTAATTTGATCACCTTGCACAGGTTTTTTGTCATTGCTTAATTGACGGATCAATGCAGCCAATGAAAAAAATCGATTAGTGTAGGCCAGCAATAGCAATGAAATAGCCGGGAACAGCAAAGCTGGTGTCGTTAATGATACATGTAAATTGTTGAACAAAATGACATTCCTAAAAAGGTCTGCAAGCAGGTAAGAATCAATATCGAGTGACGATAAGTTTTTTGTTACCAAGATGTAAGCCGCATGTCGACATGATTGTCTCATGTTAACAACTGACTATGACATTAGGTCGTAACAGGTCTATATCAAACGGGCATAGATCCATTATCGCTAAATGATAGCCTGTTTAAAACAAGATTTATATGGTTTACATAAATCTTAATCCGGTCCAAATAAGCGGCAGTAGCAAGGTTAAGCTGATCCAAAAGAGGTTGGCCGTATGAGTTATCGTTATGGCTTGACTGATGTGGCGATGATCAGGCAAAGGGCCGGATTTTACCTTAGGTAAATCAACCCGAATGGATTTGCCGTTTTCAATAAATTGCTGTGGACCTCCAAGTTCTATTTTCAATAATTTAGCCGCCAATGCATAACTGCTGTAATAATTATTTAACTGATTTTTATCCGCTTGGGTCGATATTGGCTGCGATAAAATAGACCTAACACCCAGTTGACCAAACTGAATGGCTAATGAGCAATGCCATAACACGGTGGGAACAAAAAAAATCACTCGATTAAACTGACCGACAAAACGAGAAAAAATATGAAAATGTGGATGATACGGAGGCCAGCAATATTCTAATTGTCTTAACATTCGCACGACTAACGCCATCGTAGCCCCGCCCAAGCTAAAAAATAAGATAGTGGCTAAGGTGCCATAAATCGGAGTGGTAAACAGTTTTTCGATAGTGGTTTTGCTTAAACCCACTATCGATAGCACTTGGGTGTTTTGACTCACCCAAGGCGAGAGTAATTGCTTGGCCTCTTGTTTGTTGCCGGTGTTTATTGCAGCGACCACTTTTTCTGCCACGGGCTTAAAAGCAGAATCACATAAACAGAAGTACAAAATGAGCAGTTCAAAAAACCATGGGTAAGCGGCAAAACTGAGTGAAAAACTGACGATAATCCCGCTAGGCACAATCAAAATCAACGTGGCTAAAATCCCGGCGGTAAGTTGTTGACTCATAGTTCGCTCAGGGTGATTCACTTTAGCGGCTATCAGTGTGGCTAAGCGGTTGAACCATAATAAGGGTTGCAGATCTCTGGGAATAGGGGCAAATCGTGCCAATATTAAGGCACAAAATAAAATACAACAGCTTTGCAGTAACCCACCATCTTGGCTAAGTAATTGAGGATTGAATAATTGATTGACCATAGGGACTCAATAGCTTGGCTGTTGTTGATCTGTCGGACTTCGTTTGCTCTGCTCAGGTACTATGCAGATTATATAACCTGAGCAGAGCCTAGATGGATTATAGCTGTTGTAACAGTGCGATAACCATCATGGCAGAATGCAAACCCGCTTTTATAATGTAAGAGTCAAAATCAACCGGTGAGTCATTATTGGCATTGTCTGATAAAGAACGAATAACCACAAATGGGATCTTAAATTGGTGACAAACTTGCGCAATCGCCGCACCTTCCATTTCACAGGCCGCCATTGTCGGGAAGTTTTCGAGCATTACTTTAGTCCGCACCGGATCACAAATAAAACTGTCGCCAGTACAAATTAATCCTTCAATGGCGTTGACTTCACCTAACGACGCCACCGCTTTTTTAGCGGCAGTCACTAAGGTGCTATCGGGCATAAATGCTGCTGGTTGTTGTGCCATTTGACCCATTTCATAGCCAAAAGCAGTCACATCGACATCGTGATGGCGCACTTCCGATGAAATGACAATATCACCAATGGCAAGGGCATCAACAAAGCCGCCAGCAGAACCGGTATTAATCACATGAGTAGCGGCAAATTTTTCTATCAATAATGTGGTCGCGATGCTGGCAGCCACTTTACCGATCCCAGAACGTGTAACGATCACTTCTTTACCGGCAATGTTACCGCTAACAAATTCGATCCCAGCAATAGTACTATGCACTGGCGCGACGATGGCTTGGATTAAATGAACAACTTCTGGCTCCATTGCGCCAATAATACCGATTTTCATGAGTGAACCTTAACTGAATGAGCAAATACGAAAGGGCATTAATATATCACGAGCTCGATAAATTAGTGAAAACCCACAATGAATAGTTGGCGGGCTGGTTGGCTATTTATACATTCATTCAGTTGTTGGGTTAAATTTCAGCCACGATACAATATTAGTATTGATTTACTTTGGCACAAGCAGTTATTTTTTCGTGGTGAAAGGCATCCACAATAATCCGGTTAGCCATGCGTTTTGTTTTGCATTGGGGTAATCCGTTAACCCAATATCAATTTGGTTATCGGTTTTGCTGGCATCACTAGTATAGGTGCCAAACAAGCGGTCCCACCAAATAATACTAAAACCAAAGTTAGTGTTACTTTCGGCCATAATTTGGCTGTGATGTATCCGATGCAGCGCTTGGGTCACAATGACATAACGAGCCACTTTTTCCAGTGGTTTGGGTAAACGGATGTTGGCGTGGTTAAAAATTGCAAATCCATTAAGCAAGATTTCAAACAGTATGACGGCCTCAGCAGATATCCCTAATAACATAATCGCCAGAGCTTTAATGCCAAGACTGGCGATGATTTCAAATGGATGAAAGCGCAGCGCGGTAGTGCTGTCGACCAGCCGATCTGCGTGGTGCACTTTATGTAAGCGCCATAATAAAGGAATGCGATGAAATAGCCGATGTTGCCAGTAAATAAGCAGATCGAGTAACAGTAGGCTTATGGCAATATTTGCCCAATGCGGCAGGCTAATATAATGCAATACTCCCCATTGCTGCTGCGTGGTATACAGGGCAAAACCTGCTAAACCCAGTGGCAGTATTAATCTCGCCATCACAGAGGCAATGACCAATAAGCCAAAGTTGCCAAACCAGCGTGTTGCCATGGTGGCAGTTTGTGGGGTTTTAGCTAGGGTTCTTGCGGGGAATAGCAGTTCTAGACCCATCATCAATGCAAGAATTGTTATAAACACGCCTAATCGGATTGCCGCCATTTCATCTATCATATTCTAGGCTCCTCAATGGCCGTTTCCTTAACGGCAGGTTTGTTAGCTTCAATTTTCTTTGAGCCTGATTCTTTAACGGTATGATTCTTCAATGTGTGATAACCGCCATGTATACGAGTAAAAATGGTAATCGCGCCTAAAAATGCAAAACTGTATGCCAGTTCTGGGAAATAGGCTGGCCATAAACAAAAGGCGACAAAAAAGGCGATGGTTTCTGTGCCTTCGGTTAAGCCATTTAAATAATAGAAACTCTTATTGGCAAATTGTGGTCGAGGCAGATTAAGCTGCTCTGCTGGTATCGCAAAAGCCAAAAAACTTGAGCCGGTACCAATAAATACGGTTAATAAAACCGCTGCGGCTAGGGCATTTTCATTAGGGTTGGCTAAGGCAAATCCTAATGGGATGGCGGCGTAAAATACAAAGTCGACGCAAATATCTAAGAAACCGCCTGCTGCGCTGGTGTGTTTTTGATAGCGCGCGAGGGCGCCATCAAGGCCATCAATAATACGATTGAGGGCAATAAAAAATAATGCCGTATACCACTGCTGCATTACGAGAAACGGCACGGCCAGCATTCCTAAACCAAAACCGACTAATGTCAATTGGTCTGGGTGCACTTTTTGCTTAGCGAGTAACACCACTACCGGGGATAATATTTGTTTAATCACTGGCGTAATAAATTTATCTAACATGGGTCGTTTCCAATTAAGCTGTGGTTTATGTCAAATCAGTGGCTTATATAAATTTAGTTCATATCGTTAACCATAAGGTTAATGACATCAGTACCCTTTATCAAAGTGAAATCACTTTGCCTTGGGCGGCGTCCGCATCGGTTTGATCGTGCGTTACCATGATGGCGGGTAACTGATGTTGGCGTATTTGATCAAACACCAATTGTCTGGTTTCTTGGCGTAATTGACTGTCGAGTTTACTAAATGGCTCATCCAATAAAATGGCTTTAGGTTGACTCAGTAATACGCGTAACAATGCCACTCTTGCTTGTTGGCCGCCAGATAAACTTTGCACACTCCGTTGCTCTAACCCACCCAGACCCACTTGGGTTAATGCTTGGCTAATGGTAGTTTGTCGCTGTGCTTTAGGCCCTTTGGGCATAGCAAAACTAATGTTACCTGCCACGGTTAAATGTGGGAACAGCAAAGGGTCTTGGTACAATAAACCAATACGGCGTAAATGGCTGGCGGTATCAGTAATGTGTTGACCATTTAAGTACAGCTTTCCCGTAGCGTGAAAGCCTTTTGGTAACATACCGGTTAACCAGTTTAACAAGGTCGATTTACCGCTTCCAGACGGTCCCATGATGGTGAGGATTTCACCGCCTTGAATGGTTTCATTTAATGATAACAGCAACTGCTGTTGTCGATATAAGGTTAGATCATCAATGGATAGCGAAGGGACTTCCTCTGAGATCACCGTTGAACGAGTTTGCATTAGTTTCCTTATTCGCGATGTCTAAATAGCATTTTTGGCAGTAACCATGCCAGTAAAAAACCAAGGGCAGGGAGGGCCATTTGCACTAATGCATACACAGCACTGGTGCGACGACTGCCGCCATTGGCGAGCGAAACCGCTTCGGTAGTAATGGTATTAATGCGCCCACCCCCCGCCAGTAATGTGGGTAAATATTGACTAAAACTAATGGCTAATCCTAATGCGCAGGCAATCAAAATAGGCGCTAGCAACATAGGCAGTTTAATTTGCCAGAATATTTTTGCTTCGCTCGCCCCCAAACTGGCGGCGACGGTGCTAAAGCGTGGGTCTAAACGGCGGTAGCTACTGGACAGCGACAAAAACACATAAGGCAATACAAACAACAGATGCGCTAGCACCACATTGATGAAGCTGTGATGGCTGTTGATTTGCTCCAATAACCACACCAAACCAAATAGAAACGCAATGCTGGGGATAAGCAGGGGTAAATAAATGATCACACTGCTTAATCTCGACACCATTTTACCTGTGTATTGCTCAGCCTCCAGAGTAAATAAGGTCAAAATGATTGCCAAGCTGGTGGCACAAACACCAATCAAAACGGTGTCTAGTAATGGCGTGTGCATTTGTTGTAATGCCGACTGCCAATGTAAACTGACAAATTGTTGCGGCAATACCGTAGGGAAATGCCAGAAACCGGCAACAGACCATAACATCATGCCGATTAATGCCAAACCAATGGCACTGATTATCACCACAGTAAGCACATGAGTGATGTTTTGCATAATGGCGCCAGCATACTCACGTTGGCCGTTGATAAGCATGGTTCGGGAGGATTTTTTTATTAGTTTTTCGAGCAGCCACCAACTCAGTAGCAAGAGTAATGTCAGTACAATTTGTAATATGGCGCCTGCTGACGCTTTTATTCGTAAGCTTAAGTCAACATCATGGAACCACTGCATAATGGCAACGGCCAGTGTCGGTGGGCTATTAGGACCCAAAATTAATGGAATTTCGACACTGGCACTGGCATAGGCGAGCACGGCCAATATCGGTAAGCGTAAAAACGGGTATAAGCTCGGTAACACCACTTTGAAAAAAGCGGTCATTGGGCAATAACCTAGGCTTAATGCCACTCGATGTTGAGCGCGCAAGGTATGGCCTAATTCGGGTTGTGCTAATACCCCAAGTGCCATCAGTAATAGAAAGGGGAGTTCTTTTAGCGTCAGCCCAATAATAATGCTCAGGCCCATCGCATCGTGAGGATACAGCCAATCAGGCGGTGCATCCCATCCGCTTAGCCAAGGTGACACCATCCGAGATAACATGCCCGATGGGGTAATTAAAAAGCCAATTGCAATTGCGGCAGCCGCATGGGGGATGACTAAAATAGGCCCTAACAGTCGTTGAATATAGCCGAGCCAAGGGCTAGTAAAGTAACTGCCTAATATTAAAATGGTGATCACAAATGCCAGTAAGGTACTGATAAAACTGGTCGATACGCTGAGTAATGCCATATAGCCAAGACCCGGTGTTTGCCATAGATCGACAAAACCAGCCACGCTGAACTGAGTATGACCTAATACCGGAAACCAGCCAAAAGCAGGCAAAATAACGGCAATTAAGCCGCTCAGTACCGGGATCACCAATAACGCCATCATTAAATATGGACTGCTGCGCACTAAGGTTGTAAATCCACTGGTGGACGTCATCATCGCATTACCCCATAGCGTTGTAGCCACTGGGTTGCGATCACCTTGGTCCAGCTCGGATCCGGTTCGCCT
>NZ_JBEOPI010000050.1:0-26360 GCF_040309905.1 Shewanella sp. CAL98-MNA-CIBAN-0140 | reverse complement strand
AACAATCTTGTTAATGACCATTTATCGACTTGCTAATGACCTTGCTAATGACCTTGCTAATGACCTTGCTAATGACCATTTATCGACTTGCAATAGACTCACTATTGACGCTCCTATTAACTCGTGAAGACGCCTTAGTCGCAACAAATGGCAAGTTTGACAAGTCGCGATCTGCACACATCAAAATATCATGATGCGCTTGCTGGTTCGCTGATGTTTTGCTTGGTTATCTATTATGCAAAGTTCATCGAACCACCATGTGTTGGCACTTAAATTGCTTAGTATTATTAATTGAAATACAAATCGTCAGTGAAGCGACGGTGGCGAGCTTATTACGAGGCTTTTGCAATCACCTTATACATATAATTGAACAGACAAATATGTGACGTATAGAGGGTGATGACCTAGCTGTTTTTAGACGATATATCACCTAACCTTGTTTAATTGAGTGGAGCAGATTATGCAGCAGATGAACAATATCTTACTTGGCAATAGCAGTAAACCTGCCGATGCGAGCACGAAGATAAACGTGCAAGATGTTGAAAATAAAACATTTTTATCTGCTTTTAATCAAGCGAGCGAATCCGGTCTTATTTTACGGCGTAACGCTAATACGGCGCAGGTGTCGTTTGATGCTGAAGCCGGGAAAGCAAATGCTGGCATCGCAAGTGAGCTGTCTACAGACGAAAATGCTGATGTTGAAATGATTTTTGCTCAACTTAATATGGCGGATTCAATCAATAAACGTCATTCCTCTGGCGGAAAAGAATTGCCACATGTCGAACAATCTGAGGTTTATTTTGACACAACATTTTCGGCAGAAGCGCCAAACAGTGCTGCTGTTGAAAAGACCAATAATGATGTCGGTGTTAGTGAGTTATTTACTGATACTATTGATTTACCGGCAGATTCTATCACTACCAAAGACGCGCTTTCTCAGCTTAGCGCTGAAGAACTAGACAACTTAATGGCATTTGCTGATTTATCGGTAAAAGACTTACAAGCGTTAGACCCTCAAGCCTTAAACGTATTAATTAGTGATTTTAATCTACAAGCACCGGTTATTGATGAGTCTATTTTAGCCATGGTGGAGGCTGATATGGACAGCAGTGATGAATCTCCAGACAGCAAGCTTGATAGTGAACAACAAAACCAAATTGATAAATCAGTCGCCACCAGCGTGGCGATCCAAGGTAAAGCGAGTGCTACCGATGTTAACTCTGCACTTAATTCTGCAGCCGTTAAATCAGATATGACGGGTCCTTTAAGCTCTGGGCTTAGTCGTTCTGCCGCTTCAGTTGAAGCGACTTCAGCGATGAACGTCGATCCCGAGACTATTTTAGGTGATAACGATCGCATTAATAGCAATGTTCAAGTAGATACTGATAATGCCAAAGTACTGGCAAAAGCTGATTTTTCAGTGGTATTAGACTCCTTAGCGATAAAGCGCGCCTCCGGTGAGCCTTCAACCCACTTAACCCCAGCTAATTTTGGCTTAGATGCTGTGGCTGATGTCAGTGAAACTGACAATAAGACCTTACAAAATCACAATAGCTTTACCTCGGTCAATAAAAGTGATGTGCCGCAATTCCAGTTATCGATAAGACCGCAAGGAGAAGCTGGCGCTCAGATGCAAGAGATGATCCAGCGTTTTTCTCCGGTGATGAAACAGCAGTTAATCACTATGGTAAGTAATGGTGTTCAACAAGCTGAAATTCGGCTTGATCCAGCCGAACTTGGACATTTAACGATTAAAATTCAAATCCAAGGCGATCAAACTCAAGTGCAGTTTCATGTTGCCCAGTCGCAAACCCGAGATATCGTTGAGCAAGCTATGCCACGATTACGTGAGATGCTTGCGCAAGAAGGATTACAATTGACCGACAGTCATGTGTCCCAAGGCGATGGCGGTAGCGAACAGCAGCATGAACAATCAGGCGATCATAGTGGGGAAGGCCGCCAATTGGATGAAATTTCAACACAAGAGGTCAGCTTGCTGACAAATCCATCAAGGAGTTTACATTCAGCTATAGATTATTATGCTTAAGCAGGTAACCTATGGCAACAATATGACTTCGTAACAATAGCGAGTTATTTAGCTAAATTATAATGTTAATTACAATGTTAATCACAATGTTGATTTGGGACCATGATGGCTGAACAAGAATTAGAATTAAACGAAGTCCCAGAAGGCGGTAACAAATCCAATAAGCTGATCATCTTTGGTGGTATTGGTTTAGTGTTGGTTTTGCTCATTGGGGGCGGTTTGTGGTTTTTTATGGGTTCAAGCGAGCCTGATTCTCCCGCAAATACCGCTAGTGAAACAGAAGCACCAACAGTAAGTGCAGGAGCTGAATATGTTGGCATGCCAAGACCTTTTCTGTTTAATTTACCGGGTGTTGATCGCGCGAGACTGGTTGAAATTAAAGTCCAATTAATGGTGCGTGGCGAAGATGATAGCGTGCTTATAAAAAAACATATCCCATTGATTGAGGATGCATTATTAACCACTTTTAGTGCCGCTGATGTGCAAAAACTGAGTACCCAAGCCGGTAAAGATGAGTTACGTCAGCTAGCGTTACTTAATGTTCAAAATACATTGCAACCAGTAACGGGGGGGACAGTCGTTGAAAAGGTCCTGTTTACTGGCTTTGTAATGCAATAACCAATAACCAATAACCAATAACCAATAACCAAAAAAACATTAACTGCTAAGGCGATGATGTGAGTGATTTATTAAGCCAAGATGAAATTGATGCGCTATTACATGGTGTTGATGATGTCGATGATGATGAGATAGAAGAAAATAGTGCTGATGCGCAGTCTTATGATTTCTCATCTCAAGACCGAATTGTGCGTGGCCGTATGCCTACGCTTGAAATCGTTAATGAACGATTTGCACGACATTTACGCATCAGTATGTTTAACATGATGCGCCGTGCAGCCGAAGTGTCGATCAATGGCGTACAAATGCTTAAGTTTGGCGAGTATGTGCATACTCTATTTGTGCCAACCAGTTTAAATATGGTGCGTTTTAGTCCACTTAAAGGCACCGCGTTAATCACCATGGAAGCAAGATTAGTCTTTATTCTTGTCGATAACTTCTTTGGTGGCGATGGTCGTTTTCATGCCAAAATTGAAGGCCGTGAATTTACCCCAACAGAACGTCGAATTGTACAGTTATTGCTCAAAATTATTTTTGAAGATTACAAAGAAGCATGGTCGCCGGTAATGGATGTGGAGTTTGAATACCTCGACTCTGAAGTGAACCCTGCCATGGCGAACATTGTCAGTCCGACCGAAGTGGTGGTGATTAACTCATTTCACATCGAAGTTGACGGTGGCGGCGGTGATTTTCACATCACAATGCCGTATTCAATGATTGAGCCAATCCGTGAATTACTCGATGCCGGTGTTCAAAGTGATAAACAAGATACGGATATGCGCTGGTCGCAAGCATTACGTGATGAAATTATGGACGTGAAAGTGGGCATTGATGTCAACGTTGTTGAACATGAAGTGACATTACGCGATGTTATGGGCTTTAAAGCGGGCGATATAATCCCGATTGAATTACCTGAACACATTATGATGAAAATTGAGGATTTGCCGACTTATCGTTGTAAAATGGGCAAATCGCGCGATAATTTAGCGGTAAAAATCAGTGAAAAAATCCCACGGCCAGAAACGGTTAAAACAGAGCTGCAATTAGTGACTCGCAAAGGCAAGTCGCGTGATATTTCAGAGTTATAAGGTGAAGTGAATGAGCACAGAAGATACAGGCGATGACTGGGCTGCCGCAATGGCTGAGCAGGCTATAGAAGAAGCGGAACAAGTTGAGCTTGATGAGTTAGTCGATGATTCCAAACCTATTTCTAAAGAAGAAGCGGCAAAGTTAGATGGCATATTAGATATTCCGGTGACCATTTCTATGGAAGTGGGACGCAGTTTTATCAGCATCCGTAATCTACTTCAGCTGAATCAAGGTTCGGTGGTCGAACTTGACCGTGTAGCGGGTGAGCCACTGGACGTCATGGTCAATGGAACCTTGATTGCCCATGGTGAAGTGGTGGTCGTTAATGATAAGTTTGGTATCCGTTTGACGGATGTTATTAGCCAGACAGAACGAATCAAAAAACTTAAATAACTTGATTAACTAAATAAAACAATAATATAGCAAAGGTTGGGATAGTGTTGATCTTTGCTGATTTGGTTGCACATTACAAGGAATAGCAGTGGCTAATGTGATACTAATGCTCAGCGTCATGAGTGAGGCATTGAGCGCCCCTGAAGTGTCTAGCACTCTAACGAATAACCCGTTAGCTCATCCCTCTGAAGTGTCTAATGCCGCAACATTAGCCAATATGGTTGGTGGGTTAATTGCCGTATTAGCGCTTATCTTTTTGTTAGCTTACATTGTCAAACGGCTTAAATTAGTGCCTTCAAATGGCGGTGTGATTAAAACAATTGCCGTTACCCCCATAGGCCAGCGTGAGAAAGTCGTACTGGTGGAGGTCAACGGCCAGCAATATCTTCTTGGTGTGACCTCGCAACAGATTAATCTTATTGATAAGTTAGCCACCTCCGTCGATGTTCCTATTTCTTCGTTTGCCAGTCGCCTAAAACAAGCCAAGGAACAGCAATAATGAATAAGTACACAAGCGTGTTGGTGTTGGCGGTGATGGCGCTAGTGGCATTGGTTTTATCGCCCTCAGCAATGGCACAAGATGGGGTGTTACCTGCATTAACGGTCACCACAGCTGCAGATGGAACAACTGAATATTCGGTAACCATGCAGATTTTATTGCTAATGACAGCAATGAGTTTTATCCCTGCGATGGTGATAATGCTCACCTCCTTTACCCGTATAATTGTGGTGTTATCGATATTAAGACAAGCTTTAGGGTTACAGCAAACACCGTCGAATCAAGTGCTGATTGGGATTAGTTTGTTTATGACTTTCTTTATTATGGCGCCGGTATTCGATAAAATTTATGCTGAAGCTGTAGAGCCTTATATTAATGAAACGTTAACATTAACTCAGGCTTATGATGTTGGCAAAGAGCCGATTAAATCATTTATGCTGTCGCAAGTTAGGACCACCGATTTACAAACCTTCATCGAAATATCCGGATATAAAGATATTCAATCTCCAGAACAAACGCCTATTAGTGTGGTGATCCCTGCATTTATCACCAGCGAGCTTAAAACGGCATTTCAAATAGGTTTTATGTTGTTTGTGCCCTTTTTAGTCCTCGATTTGGTTGTCGCCAGTATTTTGATGGCTATGGGTATGATGATGTTGTCACCGATGATCGTGTCATTACCGTTTAAAATTATGTTGTTTGTACTCGTTGATGGTTGGGGTCTTGTCATGGGGACTTTAGCGAACAGCTTTGGAATATAAGGCGCTAAAGTTATGTCTCCAGAATCGCTAGTTGATGTTTTTCGAGAAGCATTGTCCGTTATCGTACTGATCGTGGCAGCGATTATTTTGCCCGGCTTATTTGTCGGTTTAATTGTGGCGGTGTTTCAGGCCGCGACCTCCATTAACGAGCAAACCTTAAGCTTTTTACCGCGTTTAATGATGACGTTATTCGCGTTGATGTACTTAGGCCATTGGCTGGTGCAAACCATGATGGATTTCTTTTTCGAGATGGTGAATCTCATTCCACAAGTGATAGGGTAAGTTATGAATATTTTGTTTGATGAAATCAGTCAAACAATTGCTGCTTATCTTTTGCCGTTTTTTCGTATTTCATCCATGCTCATGGTGATGGTGGTCTTTGGCGCAAATACCACGCCGGCTAGGGTTCGACTCTTGTTATCCGTGGCCATTACCGTGGCTGTTGCACCTATTTTACCCCCAGTTGTAAATGTCGAATTACTGGCATTAAGTTCCGTTTTTGTGATTGTTCAGCAAATATTAATTGGGGTGACAATGGGTTTTGTGACCTTAATGGCCATGCAAACCTTTGTGTTAACAGGGCAAATTATTGGTATGCAGACCAGTTTAGGTTTTGCTTCAATGGTTGATCCTGGTTCTGGTGCGCAAACACCCGTAGTGGGTAACTTATTTTTGTTATTGGCAACGCTTATCTTTTTGGCAGTTGACGGCCATTTATTGATGTTTCGGATGCTGGTGGCGAGTTTTGAAACCATTCCTATATCAAATCAAGGTATATCAATCGCCAATTATCGCGCCCTTGCCGATTGGGGCGGTTTCATGTTTGGCGCTGCGCTGACAATGTCAATCTCAGCTATTACTGCCTTGTTATTAATTAACTTATCCTTTGGTGTAATGACTCGCGCATCGCCGCAGTTGAATATTTTCTCTATTGGTTTCCCGGTTACCATGGTCTGTGGTTTGCTGATTTTGTGGTTAACATTGGGACCGATTATGGCGCATTTTGATGAAGTTTGGTCGGCTGCGCAGCTACTTATGTGTGATGTGCTGCAGCTTGAATGTCAACGTGATAGTTCAGTGGTATTTTAGGGGGCACAGATGGCAGAAAATGACAGTAGTCAAGAACGCGATGAAGAGCCCACCGAGAAGCGACTTGAACAAGCCCGTGAAAAAGGCCAAGTCGCCCGTTCTAAAGAATTAGGTACCGCAGCAGTATTATTGGCCGCATCGGTTGGATTTTCGATGACAGGGCCGGCTATTGCCAAAGGTCTCCATACCATAATGAAACAACTATTTACCATGGAACGCGACCAAATTTTTGATACCAACTCCATGTTTCGTGTATGGGGCGTCGTGGGGAACGAGCTTGCTGGGCCGTTAATTAGCTTTATTGCTTTACTGGCATTTGTGGCTTTTTTGGGCAATATTGTTTTAGGTGGGATCTCTTTTTCAGTCAAAGCCTTTATGCCTAAAGGCAGTAAGTTAAACCCCATGAACGGTTTTAAGCGTATGTTTGGTACCCAAGCATTGGTTGAACTGACTAAAGGTATTGCTAAATTTGTGGTGGTGGCATTATCCGCTTACTTCCTACTAAAATTTTATTTCATTGATATTTTGACCCTGTCTAGCGATCACCTACCTGGCAATATCTATCATTCTTTAGAGTTGCTCATTTGGATGTTTATCGTACTTTGCAGTTCGATGTTATTGATTGTTATTATAGATGTGCCATTTCAAATTTGGAATCACAAGAAACAATTAAAAATGACCAAGCAAGAAATTAAAGATGAGTATAAAGATTCTGAAGGTAAGCCTGAAGTTAAAGGCAAAATTAGACAAATGCAGCAGGAGATGGCGCAACGGCGTATGATGACCGAAGTGCCTAACGCTGATGTGATTGTGGTTAACCCAGAGCATTATGCTGTGGCGGTAAAATACGATGTAAGTCGCTCGTCTGCGCCATTTTTAATTGCCAAAGGTGTCGATGACGTTGCCTTTAGAATACGTGAAATTGCTCGCGAACATAATGTTGCTATTGTATCGGCCCCGCCATTAGCTCGTGCTATTTACCACACCACTAAGATTGATCAACAAGTGCCAGAAGGCTTATTTACCGCGGTCGCACAAGTACTTGCCTATGTATTTCAGCTTAGGCAATATCAAAAAGGTAAAGGTCGTCGTCCTAAAGCTATCCCACTTAGTCAGCCCATTCCTGATGATTTGAAGCATTAATCGCCACTCAATTCGCTTATATCGTTAAATGACTCCCTCTGTCGTAGTTTTGGCTTAGTTTTTGCTTCGTCAGTCTATTAGCGTCAAATAACAGTACATTATTTCGCAATAGACTACATGAAGGGTTGACCTCAATGGATGCAAAAGCCGCTTTCGGGCAATTTAAACAAATAAGACCGTCGACATTTAAGGGCATTGGTACGCCTTTAATCGTGCTCGCGGCGCTTGGAATGGTGGTGTTGCCCATTCCTGCTTTTTTGCTCGACATCCTATTTTCATTCAATATTGCTTTAGCTTTAGTCGTACTACTCGTTGCCATTTATACGGATAGACCTCTTGATTTTGCTGCATTTCCTACCGTATTACTGGTGGCTACGTTATTAAGGCTTGCCCTTAACGTTGCCTCTACCCGGATTGTATTGCTCGAAGGCCATAATGGTGGTGATGCCGCTGGTAAAGTGATCGAAGCGTTCGGCTCAGTGGTGATTGGGGGTAACTATGCTGTCGGTTTAGTGGTATTCCTTATTTTGATCATCATTAACTTTGCGGTAGTGACCAAAGGTGCGGGGCGTATTTCTGAGGTAAGCGCTCGCTTTACCTTAGATGCCATGCCAGGTAAGCAAATGGCCATTGATGCCGATTTAAATGCCGGTACGCTGACCCAAGAACAAGCCGGTATTCGCCGTGAAGAAGTGACCCGAGAAGCTGACTTTTATGGTGCGATGGACGGGGCGTCAAAATTTGTAAAAGGTGATGCTATCGCCGGTATTATGATCTTAGTCATCAATATCTTAGGTGGCTTTATTATTGGTATTGTGCAGCACGATCTCGATTTTTCTAGCGCCGTAGAAATTTATACGTTATTAACCATTGGTGATGGTTTAGTCGCGCAGATCCCCGGTTTATTATTATCCATTGCCGCGGCTTTATTGGTGACTCGTCAAAACGAGTCAGGCGATATGGGCCAAATGATGTTCAGTCAGATGTTTGACAGTCATAAATCATTAGCCATTGCTGCTGGGTTATTATTTGTCATGGGTGTTGTGCCTGGTATGCCTCATTTCGCGTTTTTGACTTTCGCAGCCATTACCGCAGCTGCCGCTTACTTTGTTTACAAGCGTAATGTTGACAATAAACAAGCTGCACTTACCTTAGCCACAAAAGGGCCGGTTGAGACTAAGAATAAAGAACCTAAAGAGTTAAGCTGGGACGATGTACGCCATGTTGATACCATAGGGCTTGAGGTTGGTTATCGCCTAATTCCATTAGTCGACAAGTCTCAAGGCGGTGAATTATTAGGCAGGATCAAAGGCGTACGTAAGAAATTGTCACAAGAGTTAGGTTTTTTAGTGCCAGCGGTGCATATTCGTGACAATTTGGATTTATCCCCTAATGCGTATCGCATTTCGTTAATGGGCGTGGTGGTCGGTGAGGCAGAAGTGAGACATGATTGCGAGTTAGCGATTAATCCAGGCCAAGTTTACGGTAAGCTTGATGGCATTGAAACTCGCGACCCCGCTTTTGGTTTAGAGGCGGTATGGATAACCCCAGAGCAACGTGAACAGGCACAAACATTAGGCTATACCGTCGTCGATACCGCAACGGTTGTGGCTACACATATCAGCCAATTACTCAGTAATAATGCGGCCAAGCTATTAGGATATGAAGAAGTGCAGCAGTTAATAGACATGTTGGGCAAAAATTCACCTAAATTAGTCGATGGTTTTGTTCCCGATATTATGCCGCTGGGATCTGTGGTTAAAGTGATGCAAAACCTACTTAACGAAGGGGTATCGGTACGTGATTTACGCACCATAGTGCAAACCTTGTTAGAATACGGCACTAAGAGTAATGACACCGAAGTTTTAACCGCAGCAGTGCGGATTGCGCTAAAACGTATGATAGTGCAAGAAATCTCTGGACCAGAACTTGAAATACCTGTCATTACATTGGCGCCAGAGTTGGAACAGATGTTGCATAAGTCTATGCAGGCGACCGGCGGTGAAGGTCCTAATATTGAACCGGGTCTTGCAGAGCGTATGCAACAGTCATTATTAGACGCTGCACAGAAGCAAGAAATGGTAGGGCAACCAGCCATTTTATTGACATCTGGCATGCTCAGGTCAACGCTGTCACGATTTGTTAAATACACTATTCCCAATTTACGCGTGATTTCTTACCAAGAAATACCGGACGAGAAACAAATTAGAATTGTTTCTGCTGTAGGCCAATAGTGATAACGTCAGTTTATAGAGGTGCATAAGTGAAAATTAAACGATTTTTTGCCAAAGATATGCGCGCGGCATTGGCTCAAGTAAAAGAAATGTTGGGTTCTGACGCTGTCATTATGTCGAATAAAAAAGTCACTGGCGGAATCGAGATTGTCGCTGCTGTAGATTATGACGAACCTAAAGCCGCTATCGCTTCACAAGCGCCGACCACGGGTTTTATGGATGTGAGCGAAGACAAGGTGTCTTTAGGCGCTAAACCTGCCATAAAAGCCCAATCGAAGGTCAATCCTCCTGCGGCCGCAGATTCGTTACAGGCATTACTTGAAAAACAACACAATCGCATGACACAACAAATGTCCGTGCAACAAGACGAGCCAGAGTTACCTGAATGGGCCCGCCAATTACAAGGTGCAAAGTCGGCTAAACCCGCGTCGAACTTGCCACCGCAATCCGTCTCTGACAAACCAACAAAAAATAATAAAAACCACTCAGGCGATATGGATGATCTGCGTGAAGAAATGGCTTCATTACGTAGCTTATTAACTCATCAAGTTTCATCGTTAATGAAAGACCAAAAAAAGCGGACCGATCCTGTGGGAGCAATGCTTGAAAGTAAATTGATTGCCGCAGAGTTTTCTCCGGCAGTAGCTGCTAAACTAGCGGGATTAAGCCAACATTACACCCCAGCAGATTTAGTGCGCGCATTACCGCAAAGTTTAGCCAACTTACTCGACAACCAAGGCGATGATATTGTCAAACGGGGTGGTGTTGTGGCATTTGTGGGTCCTACGGGTGTTGGTAAAACGACTTCTTTAGCTAAAATTGCCGCCCGATTTGCCGCCCATCATGGACCAGAGCAGGTCGCATTGATTACCACAGATCATTACCGTATTGGCGCCTATGAGCAATTAGCCACTTATGGCAAAATAATGGGCTGTCCGGTTAAACAAGCACATGATTTAACTGAATTAGAACAAATTCTTTATCAGTTTAGAAATCGTAAGTTAGTGTTAATTGATACGGCAGGTATGGGGCAGCGAGATATGCGTTTATATCAGCAACTAGATAATTTAACAGCCAATAGTAGAATTCCAATTAGGAGCTACTTAGTCTTGTCGGCGACCGGTCAACGTCGCGTATTGCAAGATGCGGTTGAACATTTTAAACGGATCCCATTAGCGGGTGCGATTTTAACCAAGTTAGATGAATCAATATCAATTGCAGGTGCTTTGAGCGTATTGATTCAAAATGAGTTACCATTGAGCTATGTTACTGACGGTCAACGTGTTCCTGAGGACATGAAAGTGGCTGATACCCTAGAGTTGGCTAAGCAGGCTCTGGCGGCATTAAATGAAACAGAACAACAATCGTCACAAGACACAGCGTGGTCTAATGACAACGCCTATGCATTTGAGTAAAGTTATGACACGGGATCAAGCAAGTGGTTTACGTATGATGAATCAACCAAATAACGATAAAGTTAAAGTAATTGCCGTATCCGGTGGTAAAGGCGGAGTGGGCAAAACCAGTGTGTCAATTAATACCGCCGTTGCATTAGCTGAAAAAGGCAAACGCGTATTAGTACTTGATGCCGATTTAGGGTTAGCCAACGTCGATGTCATGCTGGGGATCCGCGCTGAGAAAAATTTATCTCATGTTTTGTCCGGTGATGCCGAATTAGATGACATCATTGTGCGCGGACCCAAAGGGATCGGTATTGTTCCTGCTACGTCAGGTTCTCAAGCAATGGTTGAATTGACGCAAGCACAACATGCCGGACTGATACGTGCATTTAGTGAAATGCGTACTCAGTTCGATATTTTAATTGTTGATACTGCTGCCGGTATATCAGATATGGTGCTGAGTTTTTCTCGTGCATCACAGGATGTATTAATTGTTGTTTGCGACGAGCCGACATCGATTACCGATGCTTATGCACTGATTAAAATTTTAAGTCGCGAGCATGGTGTGTTCCACTTCAAAATTGTGGCAAATATGGTGCGTAGTTTACGAGAAGGTATGGAATTATTTGCAAAACTGAGTAAAGTGACCGATAGATTTTTAGATGTTGCTTTAGAGCTGGTTGCAACAATACCCTTTGATGAGAATTTACGTAAAGCGGTTCGTAAGCAAAAGTTAGTTGTTGAAGCGTATCCTAAATCTCCTTCAGCTATTGCTTACCATGGATTAGCCAATAAAATTATGACTTGGCCGGTGCCACAACAGCCCGGCGGCCATTTAGAATTCTTTGTTGAACGTCTTGTACAACGTAAGCCGATACAAGAAGGAAGAACGGGTGAATAAAGCCGCAGCGTATACTCAGTTCGATAACAAAACATCTATTGTTGAACAGTATGCACCGCTGGTTAAAAGAATTGCTCATCATATGCTGGCAAGATTACCAGCATCGGTGCAACTCGATGACCTATTACAAGCTGGGATGATGGGGTTGCTTGAGGCCTCATCAAAATTTGATGATAGTAAAGGGGCCAAATTTGAAACCTTTGCTGGTATCCGAATTCGTGGTGCAATGATAGATGAAATTCGCCGAGGTGACTGGGTTCCACGCTCAGTTCATCGTAATAATCGTCGTGTAGCACAAGTGATTGATGAATTAGGGCAGAAGCTTGGACGTGATGCTCATGATACTGAAATTGCAGAAAAACTTGATATGTCGCTTGATGAATACCATCACATCTTAAATGATGTTTCTGTTGGTAAAATCATCGGTATAGAAGATCTTGGTGTTGCGCAAGATGTGTTAATCACAGACAACGAATCGCCAGATGAAACCTTTGACTCGCTTGCTGAAATTCAATTTCAATCTGCATTGGTTGAAGCAATTAAGACATTGCCAGAAAGAGATGCGTTAGTGCTGTCGTTATATTATGACGAAGCATTAAATTTAAAAGAAATTGGTGCAATCCTTGAAGTTAGCGAATCGCGAGTAAGCCAGATATTAAGTCAGGCAATGCTCAGGTTAAAAGCCAAACTCAAGCATTGGACACAAGAATAATAACTTATATAGAGCGAACGAGAGTCAGCTCACCGGAGGAAACCTTGGACAAGAATATGAAGATTCTTATTGTTGACGATTTTTCAACAATGAGGCGTATCATTAAGAACTTGTTGCGAGACTTGGGATACAATAATACTCAAGAAGCAGATGATGGCTCAACAGCCCTACCAATGTTACAAAAAGGCGATTTTGATTTTGTAGTAACAGACTGGAACATGCCTGGAATGCAAGGTATTGATTTACTTAGAGCCATTCGTGCTGATGATTCGTTAAAGCATTTACCTGTATTGATGGTAACCGCTGAAGCTAAGCGTGAACAAATTATTGCTGCAGCGCAAGCTGGTGTAAATGGTTATGTAGTAAAGCCTTTCACCGCCGCTACGTTAAAAGAAAAGCTAGATAAAATCTTTGAACGACTCGCATAACCAAGGATTAGTCATGCAGGCATCAATATCGGGCTTGGTCACTCTTGAACAAGCCCAAGAACTTGTTGAATTACTTACCTCGGGTAATCAAGCAGAAGCTGATGATTACATCAGAGAGCTTGCCACGCCATTGCAGCGTGAGCTTTTTGAAGAAGTCGGTAAGTTAACTCGACAACTCCACAGTGCACTAAAAGATTTCAAAGTTGATAACCGTTTATCTGAATTAGCGAATACCGAAATACCGGATGCTAAAGAAAGGTTGAACTATGTTATCGATATGACAGAACAAGCTGCAAATAAAACCATGGATGCAGTTGAAGAATGTCTTCCTTTGGCCGATACCATCATTAGCAATATACAATCAGTGACGCCCATGTGGGATAAATTGATGCGTCGTGATATAGAATTGGGTGAATTTAAGTCACTTTGTCATGATGTTCAACAGTTTATGTCGCATAGCGAGCATGACTCTAATCGCCTTCGCGAGCTGTTAAATCAAATTTTAATGGCGCAAGATTTTCAAGATTTGACCGGTCAAATGATCCGTCGAGTGATTGATTTAGTTCGTGAAGTAGAAACTAATTTGGTTTCAATGCTAACAGTGTTTGGTGATAATGCTAGCGAATTATTGCCTACTATAAACGATAATAAAATAGAAGCAGAAGGTCCCATTATGCATGCTGAACGGCGTGAAGATGTGGTAACTGGTCAAGATGAAGTAGATGATCTGCTATCAAGTCTGGGTTTCTAATTAGGAGTCAATTTAATGTCTTTTGATGTTGATGAAGAGATACTCCAGGACTTTTTAATTGAAGCTGGTGAGATTTTAGAGCTTCTACAGGAGCAGCTCGTTACTCTTGAAAATAATCCTGATGACAGTGATTTACTTAATGCTATTTTCCGTGGATTTCACACCGTTAAAGGTGGGGCTGGTTTTTTAAGTCTGGGTCCAATGGTTGATGTTTGTCATGAAGCTGAAAATACCTTCGACCTTTTACGCACCCGCAAACGCGGCGTAAATTCAGAGTTAATGGATATTATTTTGCAAGCGGTTGATGCGATTAATACCATGTTTGCTCAAACTCAGCAGGGACAGCAGCAAGACTCCGCTGATCCTGCGTTACTCGCTAAACTCAAATTATTAAGTTCAGGTGCACCATTACCTTCAGAAATGACGGCAGGAGAGCCAGAACCCATTGAAAATATTGTTGAGTTTAACCAGCCTGAATCCATCGAAGAAATGAGTATGCCCTCAGCGCAAACATCCGGCTCAGGCAGTATTGATGAAATTGATGAGTCTGAATTTGAAGCTTTACTTGATGCTTTACATGGTACAGGCAAAAGTCCTGCTTCATCTAAAGCTTCTGATAGTAAAAAAGCCAATATCGATTCAACGTCTGCGGTAACCAATAGTAGTGACGACATTACTGATGATGAATTTGAAGCATTGTTAGATGAATTACATGGCTCAGGATCGTTTAAAGCTAAATCAGAAGCGGTAGTTTCAGCTAAACCAGCTACCCCGCCTGTTGCTGAACCTCTTGTTGATTCTGATGAATTCACTGACGATGAATTTGAACGTCTTTTAGATGAATTACACGGTAAAGGTACTGCGCCGGTAGTTAAACCACAATCAACTACCGCTGTAGAGTCCAATAAAGTGGTCGCTCCCCCAGTGGTAAAACCGACGGCAACACCAGTTGTTAAGCCCGTAGCATCATCTGCCCCGGCAGTTGCTCCTAAGGCGCCTTCTGTTCCGCAAGGTGAGACAACCGTTCGTGTTGATACCGCTCGGTTAGACGACATCATGAATATGGTTGGTGAGTTGGTCTTAGTTCGTAACCGACTGGTTAGCTTAGGCATTAATCGTGAAGATGAGGAAATGTCTAAGGCTCTTGCTAACCTTGATTTAGTCACTGCTGATTTGCAAGGCGCAGTGATGAAAACCCGCATGCAGCCTATCAAGAAAGTGTTTGGCCGATTCCCTCGTGTTGTTCGAGATATGGCCCGCACCTTAAATAAAGAAATTAATTTAGTCATGATTGGTGAAGATACCGATCTTGATAAAAATTTAGTTGAGGCGTTAGCCGATCCTTTGGTCCACTTGGTGCGAAACTCAGTCGATCACGGTATCGAAATGCCGATTACTCGTGAAGCAAGTGGTAAATCTCGAACGGGCACGATTACCTTATCGGCTAGCCAAGAAGGTGACCACATCCTGCTTAAAATTGAGGATGATGGCGCGGGGATGGACCCTGAGAAGCTAAAACAGATTGCGATAAGTCGTGGTGTGTTAGATGAAGATGCCGCCGCGAGAATGACCGATAACGAAGCTTATAACCTGATTTTTGCTCCAGGCTTTTCAACCAAAGTTGAAGTTTCAGATATTTCAGGCCGTGGAGTGGGTATGGATGTGGTGAAAACCCGCATCAACCAACTTAACGGTACGGTTTATATTGATTCGATGAAAGGTAAGGGCACCATACTTGAAATTAAAGTGCCATTAACCTTGGCGATTATGCCGACATTGATGATTGAAGTGTCCAATCAAGTCTTTGCACTGCCGTTAACGAGTGTGAATGAAATCTTTAATTTAGATATAACAAAAACCAATATTGTTGATGGTCAATTGACGGTTATTTTCCGTAATAAGGCCGTGCCATTATTTTATCTAGAAAAATGGTTACACAGCAAAAAATCAACCTTTAAACATGGTGATAAGAAGCATGGTCATGTTGTGATTGTTCAGCTTGGTACTATGCAGATTGGCTTCGTTGTTGATGCATTGATTGGACAAGAAGAAGTTGTTATTAAGCCACTTGGCAGTATGTTACAAGGCACGCCTGGAATGGCGGGTGCGACAATTACATCCGATGGTGGCATTGCACTTATTTTAGATGTGCCAGGGCTGCTAAAACACTACGCTAAAAGTAAAAAGTAATAATAAAAGTTCCATTATTTAAGGAATTAAATGGCCATAAAAGTACTAGTTGTAGATGATTCTAGCTTTTTTCGACGTCGAGTCAGTGAGATTGTCAATCAAGATCCTGATCTCGAAGTTGTTGCCGTTGCTGTTAATGGTAAAGAAGCTGTTGAGATGGCTGCAAAATTAAAGCCTCAAGTCATTACGATGGACATTGAGATGCCTGTGATGGATGGGATAACGGCTGTTCGTGAAATCATGGCGAATAATCCTACCCCTATTTTGATGTTTTCATCGTTAACTCATGATGGCGCTAAAGCGACACTGGATGCGTTAGACGCTGGTGCATTGGATTTTCTGCCAAAACGCTTTGAGGATATTGCGACAAATAAAGACGATGCGATACTGTTGTTACAACAACGAATTAAAGCATTAGGTCGACGCAGGATGTATCGTTCTAGCTCGTTATCGACTACATCATTACCGCAACCTCGTAGAGCAACGACGACTGCCGCAGATACCCATACCTCTCATCGACCATTAAGTAGTCGTTTGCCCCCACATGCCGCACCAGTTGCAGCCCGTTCCAGTCTATCGAGTGCACCGAGTGCACCCGCTGATCGCCAAACCGCCAATCCAACAACGTCTTCAGTATCGTCTATTCGAGCCAGCGGTAAGCAATATAGAGCATTATTGATTGGGACATCAACCGGTGGGCCGGTCGCATTACAGAAGGTGTTAACGGCATTTCCAGCCAATTATCCTCATCCTATTGTGTTGATCCAGCACATGCCTGCGGCGTTTACCCCAGCCTTTGCGGCACGCTTAAATACCTTGTGCAAAATTGATGTGAAAGAAGCCGCAAATGGCGATGTTATGCGTCCTGGCTGTGCTTATTTAGCACCCGGAGGCATGCAACTGATGATTGAGCGAAATGGTTCTACTGGCAGGTTGAAAATCGTCTCTGGAACCCATGAAATGAATTATAAACCGTCCGTTGATATTACTTTTGCTTCAGCATCTAAAGCTTTTGGCGGTGATGTTTTGGCTGTTGTGTTAACGGGTATGGGGGCTGACGGTAGAGAAGGGGCCAGAATGTTAAAGTCTATGGGTGCCACTATTTGGGCACAAGATGAAGCAAGTTGTGTGGTATACGGTATGCCTCAAGCGGTGTTTTCAACAGGTATCGCGACTCACTCTATTTCATTAGACAATATGGCTGAAGCCATTTTAAAAGAGTCTAGTCGTGGCTAAGCCTGAGTACTCGTTAAAGACTAAGCAAATGCTAGGGTTGTTTTTATCCTTCATAATGATCTTCGTATTAGCAGGTTTATATGTTGATGCCCATCAAAAAGTGGCTTCATTACAACAAGATGTCGCCCGTTTAACCGCATCTCAAGTGTTGTTGATGGTACCAGAAGATCAAGCAGCGAATATTGCTGATTGGCTAACTATGCATCCTGAACAAACTCAAGCAATTATAGCGTCGGCTGGCAAGGAACACGCGCAAAGTGCGCTGTTTGGTCCGGGTGCTTTAGATGGTGGTCAGCTGATTGAAGTTGATAAGGTTAAGTACGATATTGATACTCCTGCTAAATGGAAGGATCAAGAGGTCGTTATGTCAGAAAATGATCAAGGGGTTAAGGTTATCCGTTTACCTAACGGTGGGATCCGTGTAACAACCCGCGATGATAAACAAGACAAACACTAGTCAGTATTCCATAACAGCATCATTATAATGACCTGAGAGGCTTTTTTGAAAATATGGACGGTAGCTAACCAAAAAGGTGGCGTAGGTAAAACCACCACTGTAGCCAGTTTAGCCGGAGCACTGGTTAAGCGTGGCCAACGAGTGCTGATGATTGACACTGATCCTCACGCTTCATTGGGCTATTACTTAGGTATTGATTCAGACGAAGTGCCTTGTTCGCTTTATGATGTTTTTTTGAATCATCAGAAACTGACTAAAGAGTTTATTTTACAAAATGTGATTCCTACTCAAATACAGGGCCTCGATATTATTCCGGCTAATATGGCGTTAGCAACACTCGATAGGTCATTAGGCCATCAAGAAGGCATGGGGTTAGTGCTGCGCAACTTATTGGCATTGCTTGAAGATACATATGATGTGGCTATTATCGATTGTCCGCCAGTGTTAGGGGTGTTAATGGTGAATGCATTAGCCGCGAGTCATCACATTATTATTCCTGTCCAGACTGAGTTTTTGGCTATAAAAGGACTCGAGCGTATGGTGAAAACCATGGAAATTATGGGACGCTCTAAGAAAACCCGTTATAGCTTTACCGTATTACCGACTATGTATGACAAGCGCACTAAAGCTTCTCCTATAGCATTACAATTTTTGCAGGATAAATATGGTCCAACACTTTGGCCTAATGACGTGATACCGGTTGATACTAAATTTAGAGACGCAAGCTTGGCTCATTTACCCGGTTCGCATTATTCAGCCAGTAGCCGAGGTGTAAAAGCATATAATCGCCTGCTGGATTTTTTATTTTCTCAGGAGTTTACCCATGTCAAAATCGGTTGATGAAACTGTTTTTGATTATTTCAGTCTTTTATTACAGGAACAGCCTAAATCGGTTCCTGCACAAAGCCTTGAGGTAAAACCACGTATTGCTGTGGATCCCGTTAATGACATTGGCCATAACGTGTCAAATATTACCGAGGAAAATCCGACAGGGACAGTCACACCAGCCGCACCTATATCTGCTCATTATTCACAACAAATATTGTCTAAGGCTTCATCTGTTATTGCTAACCAACGGCAATATGCAGAGCCGACTATCAGTGTCGATAAGCTCGCGCTTGAAAAATTATTATCTGCAGTATCTAAACCTAGAGCAGAAACCGATTTATCGCAACAGATTAAAGCCAGTACTGAGCGTGTTCGTCAGGCCATTACTCATATTGAGCCTAAAACGGTTGTGAATAATACAGAAACACAACTAACGAATAAAGAAATCAAGTCGTTAGTCGATATAAACAATAACGAAAGTTCACATGCTGATATAAAAGACGTTATCATTAAGCAAGATCAGTGGGTAGAGCATTCTGCGGCGCAAGATCATACAGGGCCACAAACTCAGGTCGGGGATCAACCGGCTAGTATTACCCATGATTTACAAGAAGTACTTGATGATGAATTTCAAGTGTTATTCTTTAAGATAGCAGGATTAACGCTGGCGGTTCCACTTGTTAGCTTAGGTGGGATTATTAAAATTGATAAGATAAATCATCTTATTGGTCGGCCATCTTGGTTTATGGGGGTGCAAACCCATCGTGACAGCAACATAAATGTGGTTGATACGTGTGCTTGGGTTATGCCTGACAAATATTCGCAAGAATTAGCACAAACAGTCGATTATCAATTTCTTGTGATGCTTGAAGATAGTCAATGGGGGTTAACGTGCGAGTCGCTAGTTAACGCTGTTAAAATAGATAAATCACACGTCAATTGGCGTGAAAAACCGGGTAAGCGTCCGTGGCTTGCTGGGGTAGTAAAACAACAAATGTGTGGCATTTTAAATGTTCAAGCATTAATTAAAATGCTTGATGCAGGTTTAGGTTGTCAGGATTCGATTGACCGAGGTTAACAATGAGCGATTCTAGAAGTGTAGCAGCGGTTGCTGCAAGTAAAGACGATGCAGTATTACAATGGGTAACATTTAAGCTAGATAATGAAACCTACGGTATTAACGTAATGCAAGTTCAAGAAGTATTACGCTATACCGAAATTGCTCCTGTACCAGGCGCACCTTATTATGTATTGGGGATTATCAACCTACGCGGTAACGTGGTAACGGTTATTGATACTCGTTCACGTTTTGGTTTGCAGTCTTCTGAAATCGACGACTCAACTCGTATTGTGATTATTGAGGCTGAAAAACAAGTCATTGGTATTTTGGTTGATAGCGTTGCAGAAGTGGTTTATTTACGTCGTTCAGACATTGATAATGCACCTAATGTGGGCACCGAAGAAAGTGCTAAATTTATTCAAGGCGTGAGTAATCGCGAGAATGAGCTATTGATTTTAGTTGATTTGGATAAGTTATTGTCTGATGAAGAGTGGGTAGAGTTAACACAAATCTAGTCGCGGTCTTATTAAGAAAGCTAACCGAGTCACTGTTGGCTCTTTGCTTTTGAGTAACAGCAGCATAGGTATATTAATGGGTGATGAATTTCTAATTGCAGCTTTAGTGTACGTGATTGCATGTCTTGGTCTACTTCTTTATTTATTTAAGCAGTCGAGTAAATTAAAAACTAAAGTCGCCGCACTTACCGTATTAGTTAAAGAAAGTGATCGTCAGCGTGAAGCGGTTAAAAGGGAATTACATGAGTTACGCAGTGGCACTATTGGTGTGGGTAGGCGTGTGGTCGAGTTAGAACAAAAACTCGCTAAGCAGTTTGATATGATCGAAGAAGCGAGCCAACAAGATCCTCAAACCAAATTATATTCACGAGCTGTCAAAATGGTCGGTCTAGGTGCGGGAATTGAAGAGCTAATGCAAGAGTGCGAATTACCCAAAGCAGAAGCTGAATTAATACTTCGTCTACACAGAAAATAGCCTAACAGTGTTCGTCTGTGCCGCAATAATATAAAAGCCATCAATATGATGGCTTTTTAGTGGGTCATTCTTTTTAGTGGCTAAGCGTTACGTTCGACGCATCTTGGCGACAAACATACCATCACTGTCAGCTTGCTGAGGCCAAATGGTTAACATATCACATAGCTGTCCAGTAAAAGGATGTGTGACCGGTTCAAGTTCAAATTCTGATGTTGTAGATAAGAAGTCTTTTACAATTTGTTCATTTTCGCTCGGGGATAAGGAGCACGTTGCATAAACCAACTTGCCACCTGTTTTTACTGCCGCAGCGCTGCGACGTAAAATCGCTAACTGTAGTATTGGTTTGTCTGTGATAGCGCTAACATCATCAAGCCATCGCATATCTGGATTTCGACGCCAAGTCCCCGTGCAGCTACATGGGGCATCGACTAACACACCGTCAAAAGCATTGGCGTCGACCGGTAATATGTCACCCTTCCAAGGTGCGACATTAATATGATCAAAGCCTGCTCGTTTGGCACGTTTACGCAGCTCTTCCAACGGTTTATGGCGAATATCTGATGCGGTAATACTGCCCGTAAAGGCTGAGCTTTGCTGCGACATTAATGAATATAACTGCAGGGTTTTACCGCCTGCACCACTGCAAGCATCCCACCACAGTTCATGGTTGTTTGGCTGACAAATTTGGCCAATGACTTGGGAGGCTAAATCCTGAATTTCAATATAACCTTGTTTATAAGCATCCATTTCATTTAGGTTAATACTCTTGTGGCCCAAACTTATGGCATCAGAAAAGTAACCGCTCGCTTTTGCTTCAACGCCCGTTTGGCGAAGAGACTCAATCACCTTTTCTGTTGATAATGTTTGCGCTCGAGCCCAGATAGGCGGTCGGCTGCTCATGGCGTTTACAACCGCATATTGTTCAGTCGCATCTATAGGACAACGTTGCCAAAACCATTGTGGTAATAATTGGCTTATTTGACTGGTTTCGATGCCACTTAATGCAATAAAGGCAGTTAATTTACCATTTAATGATGCATTATTTTCCAGCAGAGTCTTATCGGCGCGGGCTTGAGGCCAATCAGCAAAGTCATTCCAAGCTTGAGTTATGTCATTCCACTCATGCTGTTCTAACATCGCACAAGTACTTAGTTGCTGAAACCAAGTCGTGTGCTTTTGACTTGAATCTAATTGGCTTAACCAGCCCCACCATCGAAAGAGACCAAATAAAGTCTCACGGATCACGCGTCTATCTTTGGAACCATGCTTTTTATGATCACGAAAATATTGGCCGATAATTCTATCTGCAGGCATCTTGGTACTCATGACCTGATTAAAAAGTTTCTCAATGGTTGTCGAGTAGCTTAGGGCACGTTTTTGGGCTGATGTTGTCGCTGCGATTTCTTGCGCATGTGTCTCGCCTGATGTTGTTGCGATAGACATGGCGGGAATATTATGGCTCATGAATTGACCTGATGTTTCCGGACAGCAAATAACAACTTGCTGTACTAAATTATTTTTTGCTAGTTTAACACGGCTCATCTAAATGATGACTTAAAACTCTAATGATGAAATAAAACAGCTAACATGTGAGCCACTATTTATCACGCAACCCGACTTTAGTGGGGTGATGCCATGAGTGTCGTATTGAAAAGCGTTGTTCATTAGCTGTGTTCATTAGGCGTGTTAATCGGAGTCGTTTTCTTTGGTGGTTAACATTCATCTTCCAAGATCAACACGCCCTAGTGACGACACCATCATGATAGCGTCGTAATGTTTCTTTGGGATCAAAAGTCGAGATCTAATGCAAAACATAAATAGGCCATCAATGCCAGTGTATGCTGATATTGTTGCGCACAATAATCGACAAAATCATTGCGACAAACTTGTTCTATACTTACCGATTTAATGGCAATAAAATCTTTGCGTTTTAGCTCTTCGATCATGGCGTGGTCTTTAGCAAATCCTCGCGGCGGGCGTACTAAACTGTCGCCTGATAATTCAAATCCTGCTCGAGATAATTGTGCTAATGCTTTTTGATAGCCGTTGGGGTTTTCATCAATACAATGACGAATAGCATTGAGTACTTTTGATTCTGGATGCCAAATCCCAGCGGCAATAAAGCATTCATCATTGGCGATATGGACATAAAAACCTGGGGCATGCACATCTTTTGCCTGAAAGTGTCTAAACTGAATGCCTACATTGGTTTTATAAGGGGTTTTATTTTTACTAAAACGACTATCGCGTTGCGGACGCATTAAACTGCCGCCGACTTTTTTGGCTACTGCGGTAAATCGTGGTGATATGGTCAAAATGGGTCCTTGCATCGCTTCAATAAATTGTAATGCAGGTGTTCTGACTTGATCTTCATATTGCTGTTGATTGGTTTTAAACCATTCTCTATCGTTGTTAGTGCTGAGTTGGTTTAAAAAGTTGAAACTGAGTTGAGTAAACATGGCATAACCTTTTAACAATAGCGATGCTGATAATGATGTGATAATTTGCCTACATGTTAATCAATGTTTATGTAGAGTTAAATAGCCATCGCATTTTTAACTCATTAATATTGTGAGTGTTATTCGAACAAATTTATTTTTCAATTGTATTTTTCATGTTTAAAGCTAGAGTTGATGTGCTTTTTTAGTGGTTTGGAAGTGGGCGGGATATTGTTGTAACTTACTGACATAGAGATTTTTTTTGCTTATTTGGTTAATGTTAGTTTGATATAAATAAAGCCTTGGTGTTAAAATTAGCTAAAGTAGGATTATTTTACAGATAACTTAGCGGGTTTGCGTTGTGTTAAAAATTAAAGCGTGCAATAAACAGGCGAGTTGTAGACGCGCTACGTATCGATTCTATTGAAAGATTATACATTTGGAATGAATATTCCTCTACAAGCAAGGATAGACCATGACTGAACATTCCCTCGGTATTGTGGGTTGGCGTGAATGGGGTACTTTTCCTGATATTGGCAACGAAAGAGTCAAAATCAAAGTGGATACTGGCGCAAAAACATCTTGTTTACATGCGTTCAAAATAAAACCGTTTCAAAAAAACAACCAAAAATGGGTTCGAGTCTGGCTTCATCCAGATCAAGATTCAGATCGTGAAATTATCTGTGAATTTAATGTATTTGATCGCCGAGATGTCAGTGACTCCGGTGGTCATGTAACAAAACGCTACGTGATAAAAACACCGATCATTATCGGAGAACAACTTTTTGATATCGAACTGACCTTAACCAATAGAGATCACATGAAATTTAGAATGTTATTGGGACGCCGAGCATTACAAGGGCGTTTTTTGGTTAATTCAGCAGAGTCATTTCTAGCAGGAGAATAACAAATGCATATTGCTATTATGTCCAGAAACAAAAATTTATACTCAACCCGTCGGTTAAAAGAAGCTGCAGAAGCTCGTGGTCATGTCATAAACATTGTTGACCCATTAAAGTGTTATATGAATATCAACATGAACGCACCCAGTATTCATGTCCGTGGTGAAGAGTTGCCAAAATTTGATGTGGTTATTCCGCGCATCGGCGCATCGGTCACCTTTTATGGCACAGCGGTATTGCGCCAGTTTGAGATGATGGGAACGCATCCACTAAACGAGTCAGTTGCCATTACTCGTTCACGGGATAAATTACGCTCATTACAACTATTGTCACGTAAGAACATTGGTTTACCCGTGACAGGCTTTGCCAGCAAACCTGCCGACATTCCTGATTTATTGGATATGGTCGGTGGTGCCCCTTGTGTGATCAAGCTACTTGAAGGTACTCAAGGCATTGGGGTTGTTTTGGCTGAAACCCGTAAAGCGGCCGAATCGGTTATTGAAGCATTCATGGGCTTAAAAGCCAACATCATGGTGCAAGAATATATTGCCGAAGCGGGTGGCGCAGATATTCGTTGTTTCGTGATTGGTGACAAAGTGATTGCCGCGATGAAACGCCAAGCATTAGCGGGTGAGTTTAGGTCTAATTTACACCGTGGTGGTTCTGCTAGCATTGTCAAATTAACCCCTGAAGAACGTTCAACGGCATTGCGTGCGGCTAAAACAATGGGACTCAATGTAGCGGGTGTCGACATTTTACGTTCTAAACATGGTCCATTAGTGATGGAAGTTAACTCATCACCGGGTCTTGAAGGTATTGAGAAAGCCACCGGGATTGATGTTGCGGAAAAAATAATTCAGTTTATTGAGAAAAACGTTAAATCGACTAGCCCGAAAACGAAAGGAGCTGGTTAATGCCAAGAAAGCACGAACCATTTGTTATTGGTGATGTTAGCGTACCGGCAGGCACTCAAAAAAGTGTCAAATTGCCCGCAGCAAAACTGTATAACGATACCCCGATGGATCTGCACGTTGAAGTTATTCACGGCACTAAAGCGGGACCTGTTTTATTGGTTTGCGCAGCGATCCATGGTGATGAGTTAAATGGTATTGAAATATGTCGACGTTTGCTCGGTCGTGTTAATGCTAAAACCTTAACCGGAACCTTGTTAATTGTGCCCATAGTTAACGTATTTGGTTTTATTCAACAATCTCGTTATCTACCGGATCGCCGCGATTTAAATCGCTGTTTTCCGGGCTCTGCTAAAGGTGCGTTGGCGAGTCGTTTAGCGTATTTGTTTGCTCATTCTTTGGTTGAAAGAGCGACCCATATTATTGATTTGCATACTGGTGCTATCTATCGAGAGAATTTGCCACAGATCCGCTGTGACACAGACGATGAAGTGATGCTCGATATGGCAAATGCTTTTGGGGCGCCAGTCATTATGTCCTCAAAAGCGCGTGAAGGCTCAATGCGTGCTTATGCTAATAGCTTGAACATTCCTTGTATTTTATATGAGGCGGGTGAAGCGCTACGTTTCAGTGATATGTCGATTAAGTCTGGTCTCAATGGTGTTATCAATGTGATCCGATATTTAAACATGACCAAAGGTAAAATTAAAACCAAAACCAAAATCACCAGTGTCAATGCAAGCCGCAGTTATTGGGTGCGCAGTGAATCTGATGGATTGGTGAATATCAAACTGAAGTTAGGTGAACGTGTGGCTAAAGGCCAGGTACTAGCCACTATCGTTAATCCATTTGGAGGATCGCCATCGCAACTGCTGGCGCCAACAGACGGCATTATTGTGGGCAACAGTAATATTCCAGTTACGAATGAAGGCGAAGCCTTGTTTCATATCGCGCAATTTAGCAGCGATGAAATAGAAATCATCAACGATAATCTTGACGATTTTATGCAAGAATATGCCTAATAAACAGCAGGGTGGACTGCGTCTTGCTAGGGTCGCTTCGCTGCTAGGGCGGACTGCGTCCTGCTAGTGTCGCTTCGCTGCTAGTGTCGCTTCGCTGCTAGGGCGGACTGCGTCCTGCTAGTATCGCTTCGCTGCTAGGGCGGACTGCGTCCTGCTAGTATCGCTTCGCTGCTAGGGCGGACTACGTCCTGCTAGTATCGCTTCGCTGCTAGGGCGGACTACGTCCTGCTAGTATCGCTTCGCTGCTAGGGCGGACTACGT
>NZ_JBEOPI010000049.1:0-26934 GCF_040309905.1 Shewanella sp. CAL98-MNA-CIBAN-0140 | reverse complement strand
TGGCTCTATTTAGCGGTGGTAATGGATTTATACGCGAGAAAGATAGTGGGTTGGGCGTGCTCTGACAGTCCTAATACCGATTTGACTTGTGCAGCATTAAGAATGGCATTTGAAAACCGTGGGCGTCCTAGAAACCTAGTGTTTCATTCTGACCTGAGTTGTCACTACACTAGCCTTCTGTGGAAATATCAGATAACTCGATGTATGAGCCGACGAGGAAACTGCTGGGGGAACGTTTTTTAGAAGCTTTAAAATAGAATGGATGCTAAGTATGGCTTCAATAGTTTTGATGAAACGAAGCATGATGTGCTGAATGATATACAGAAGCACTACGATACAAAACGAGGTCATAGTTATAACAATTATATGGCTCCAACAGCAACCGAAATGGCAGCATAAAAACGCCTGTTTGTGTACAGTTTTAGTTGACCACATTAGTTTGTGTACAGATTTAGATGACCCTGACTACTTCCTGCTAGAGACAGTTCCTCGACAGAGCCATTTGGTCACTTTCTTACGCCTATTAAAGTACAAAATACTAGATGAAAACGATTTTATTGCTTATCTTTTTAGTAAAAGGGGGATTATCAATAACAATAACGATTACTATTGTTATTTATGCTACAGGTGTATCACTTTCTATGGTTTGGGCTTGATAATTAATAGTAAATACATAAATAATGGAGTCTTAATTTCTCCTTCATAAATGCTGATATGACTCCTCAATCTCATCCTATAAAGCAATGGCAACATCATCATCAATTTAGTCATAATAACTCTGATGGTGAGCGAAATACTCTTTATGTTCTTATATTAACGATCATTACTATGTTAGCCGAGATTATTGCCGGCTCAATTTATGGATCTATGGCACTATTGGCCGATGGTTGGCATATGGGAACACATGCCGCAGCGTTCATGATCACCTTATTCGCGTATCGATACTCCCGTAAAAATGCTGATAATCCGAAATTTGCTTTTGGTACTGGGAAGGTGAGTGTATTAGGTGGTTTTACCAGTGCAATTGCTTTAGGTATGGTTGCGTTGATAATGTTGATTGAGTCTTTAGTTAGAATAATTAATCCAGAACAAATCTATTTTAACCAAGCTATCTTTGTTGCCTTTATTGGTCTTACAGTCAATATTGTCAGTGTATTTTTATTGAAAGATCATCATACCCATGATCATGATCATCATCACGCTGAACATGAACATGAACATGAACATGAACATGAACATGAACATGAACATGAACATAAAAGTCAGCCAAAACCTCATCATGACCATAATTTAAGAGCTGCATATTTCCATGTTCTTGCAGATGCTTTAACGTCAGTATTAGCTATAGTGGCGTTAGTCTTTGGTAAGTATATGGGACTCACTTTCTTAGATCCTGTAATGGGGATTGTCGGTGCGGTGATTATTACTCGTTGGGCATGGGGATTAATGAAACAAACTAGTCCAATCTTGCTTGATGGTTCAATATCATTACATCAGAAATCGCAAATTAAGCAATTTCTTGAACATGATGGTGTTATTGTTACCGACCTTCATATCTGGAAGGTCAGTGCTGAGCATTATGCTGCCATTGTTTCGATTTTGGTTCACAATGACATCAACGCTGTGCAAATAAAGCAACAACTTGAGCGTAAGTTTTCGCAGCTTAGCCATGTCACCGTTGAAATTAACCAATGTCTAGAACCAACATGTAACAACATCATCGACTCATAAACCAGTTAGAATGGCTAACTTGCCTGAAAAAACTGCAATTGAACGGTTTATTTAAAAAAGTACTTTACCTTTGGAGGGGGTTTTAGCATAATGCCCTCGTCAACAGGGGTGTAGTTCCAATTGGTAGAACAGCGGTCTCCAAAACCGATGGTTGCGAGTTCGAGTCTTGCCACCCCTGCCAAATTTAGAAGGCCTAGCAGAAATGCTAGGCCTTTGTCGTTTCTAATATACCCGTTTTCTAAACCTCTTTTCCCATTCCACTCGTATTATCCCGACCACACCGTTTAGAGTCATTCCAATATAATCTTTCTCCTATGTGGATCTAAAGTGCCATTGCAGTTTGCAGTAAAATTCAGCAAGTTATGATTATGACAAATTTGGAAACTGCTGAAATGAGAAATAAAAAATATGGTCTAACTATGCAGCTTCTTGCCCTGTGTTGGACCTTTTGGATGCTACCTGTTCAAGCCGCTGAGATGCCCTATGTCCCGCTAACAAGTTTTGGAGATAACCCAGGAGCCCTAACAAGCTTTTATCTCCCGGTTAGTGAAAACTTGAATGTTCCGCGTACTGGTAATGCTTCTTTGATTGTCTTACTTCATGGCTGTATTCAAGATGGCGTGGAACTGGCTAATAAAAGTGGATTGACCTCTTTAGCATTGGAAAATAATTTTGCGGTTTTAGTTCCACAACAAAGTTATCAAAATAATGTGAAACGTTGTTTTAACTGGTTTGCGAGTCAAGATACACAGCTTGATAGTGGCGAAATGCTGTCAATAAAAAATATGATTCTGGCTACTCAAGAGAAATTAGGTACAAAGCACGTATATGTGATCGGACTGTCTGCTGGCGGCGCTATGGCTAGTGCGGCACTCGTCAATTATCCAGACTTATTTCAAGGCGGCGCTGTTATTGCTGGGTTGCCATATCCTTGTGCCGATAATCTTATCAAAGCGATATCTTGTATGAAAAAAGGTCCGTCACAATCGGTTGAGGAATTAGCTCAATTTGCTAAAACAATACATCCTCTGCAAACTCGCTGGCCTTCATTAAGCATTTGGACTGGAGACAGGGACAATGTCGTCAACGCTAATAATGCGCAAATGTTAGCTTTTCAGTGGCAAATATTGACTCAATCTGACACTAACCCAACTGTCACAAATGAATCTGGCTACAGTATTTCTCGGTGGGAAAATGCTCAAAATAAGGCGTTAATAGAACTTATCACCATCAAAGATTTCGGACACGGAATTGCTGTCAATCCAGATATTAAACATGGTGGAGAAGAGAGTGACTTTCTACTCAGAGCGCCAATAAGTAGCGTTACTGAGATCATTAAGCTTTGGGGAGTTTAATTAAGGTATCTTGATAACTTTATGTTTTTAATATGTATTAGCTTAATATTTTTAGAATTTATAGACCAAAACACATACTACTATAGTACCGATTCAATGCTGTTGAAAATGCTATACAGTCAATATGTGAACAGTTAGTAGTAAACCAACACGAGTAGTAAACAAAACCATTAATAATAAATATTACCACGGGGATCTGTATGAAACAGAATACTATTAAAATGAGTTGTATTGCGTTAGCCATTTCGTCGGTATTAACTGCACAGTATGCCGTTGCTGCTGATGAAGAAAATAACAGCGGCGACAAGCAAGCTGTTTTAGAGCGCATTGAAGTGACTGCTCGTAAAACGGTTGAAAGTTTACAAAATGTTCCTGTTGCAGTGACCTCTGTCAGTGAAAGAGAACTGGCAGAAAACGGCATCAGCGTAATGACTGAAATTCAGCAGTTTTCTCCCAATACCACATTACAATCTAGCCGAGGCACTAATTCTACGCTTACCGCTTTTATTCGTGGCGTAGGTCAAGAAGATCCACTTTGGGGCTATGAGCCTGGTGTCGGTATATACATTGATGATATCTATATTGCTCGTCCGCAAGGTGCAGTGCTAGACATTCTTGATGTGGAGCGTATTGAGGTGCTTCGTGGGCCACAAGGCACGTTATACGGCAAAAACACTATCGGTGGTGCAATTAAATACGTCACAAAGAAAATGACCGGTGACGGAGAATTGAGCCTTAAAGGTACTGCAGGTAGCTTTGGTCAAAAGGATGTTAAAGTCGCAGGACAATTCCCCATTGTTGATGACAAGCTCTATGTTGGTTTCGCCTTTGCCAGCTTAAATCGAGATGGTTTTGGTGAATTTAAAACCTCAGCATTAGAGGGCCAAGATACTGAAAACTATAACAAGGACGTCATAGCGGGTCGCTTAAGCGTTGAATATACGCCTACCGATGACCTGTTTATGCGCTTTACCTATGATAAAACCCAAGATGAATCAAATTCAAAAGGTGGTTATCGCCTGCTGCCTAGTTTATTAACCGATGCCCCAGTGCCTGACAGTAAATATGACTCTTATACCAGTTTACCTACCTGGAATAAGGTGGAAACAGAAGGCTGGGGAGCAACCATTGAGTATAACCTCAATGAGAATTGGAGCGTAAAGTCAGTCACAGCCAAACGTGAAGGTTATTCGCCAACAAACATCGATTTTGATAATACCAGCCTACGTATTTTTGACGTCCCCGCCATTTATGAAGATGAGCAGTTTAGCCAAGAGTTCCAAGCAAACTATGTTGGTGACAATCTCAATGTCGTCTCAGGAATTTACTATTTTGACGGTGATTCTTGTGGTGTTTTCGATGCTATTTTAGAAGAAGCCTTTAAAGCGTTTGGAGGGTTAACGCGTGAAGTGAGTGGTTGTAACAATAGTGAAAGCTATGCCGCTTATGTGCAAGGCTCATATGATTTCACTGAACAATTATCAATGACATTAGGTGGCCGTTATACCCGTGAGACTAAAGAAGCCACGGTTTATAACGGGGTGATATTCGACAGCATTTATCCTCAAACTGGTTGGTATCCAGGGTTTGTGCGCGATGAAGCGTTAATTGAATCTCAAATACCTAAAGTGCTTGATGACGAAGAAACATGGTCTAAATTCAACCCACGTGTGGGTCTGGAATATCAAGTTAACGATGACATGATGCTGTTTACCAGTTACTCACAAGGATTCAAGTCGGGCACCTTCAACCCTAGGGCAACCGGAGCTGAACCTGCTGTAGACCCTGAAACGGTCGATTCCTATGAAATTGGTATCAAGAGTGAGTGGAATGATAATCTTCGTGTTAATGCAACCGTATTTTATCTCAACCATAAAGACAGACAATTTGTGACTGTATTACCCGGTGATGATGCTTCAGACCTCAATCAGCGTTTAGGCAACATTGGTAAGTCTACAGCCAGTGGACTAGAGCTTGAAGTTGAATATGCTGCAACAGATTCACTTAATTTATTCGCAAATCTTGGCTTAATTGACGCCACGTTTGATGAAGTGATTTCTTATGATGAATTTGGTACTAAAATTGATATAAGTGATACTTACACTATTACCAACACCCCAGATACCACAGCAAACCTTGGTTTTAGTTATAGTATTGAAGCCGGCGTGGGTAGTTTTATCATTAATGGTAATTACTATTACCGCAGTGACTATGACTTAGCGGTCGTGGATAACCTATTGAGCCAAGATGGATACGGATTGCTGAATTTTGGGGTGAATTGGTATAGCAATGACGGCCATTGGAATGCCGGTCTGCATTGGAAAAACGTCACTGATGAAGAGTATTTGGTTGGTAACTACGCTTTTGTCACGCCAACCGGCAACGGAGACTTTACGCCAGGACTTGGCGGCGATAACACCTTAATTGGTTATTATGGCGATCCGGAGACGATTTCGTTAACGGTTGGCTATATGTTCTAAGCGTTAATGAGTCAATTGCCTATTAAAGAATAGCCGGCTCACTATAGAACCGGTTATTCTTTTTATAGATGATGAAGTCTGCGTGTGTTGGACGATCAATAAATAATAATCAATAATCAATAATCAATAAATAATAAACAACACCAGCGCAATTTTTTAGGAGCCGACGATGTCTCAGATAAAAGTGGCAATTGCAGATGATCACCCGCTATTTCGTGCCGCTTTAACCCAAGCTGTACTTAAAAATTTCAATGATGCTGAAGTGTTAGAGGCTGAAAATTTTCCAGAGTTAATCTCCATCGTGGAGCAACATTCAGATATAGAGATTATCTTTATTGATTTGCATATGCCTGGAAACGATGGTTTTACAGGATTAACCTTATTACAAAATCACTTCCCAGATATTGTCGTTATTATGGTGTCTTCTGACGATCAACCCGAAATTATTCGCAAGGCGATCAATTTTGGCGCCAGTGCATTTATTCCTAAATCTGCTAATTTAACCCAAATATCGACCGCCATTGAAACCGTGCTTGAAGGGGGGATTTGGTTACCCGAACACACTAATATCAGCGCCGATCAACATACAGCCGCTGAGCATCAACGTCTGGCAAAACAATTAGCTCAGTTGACCCCCCAGCAATACACAGTGCTAGCCAATATTGCAAATGGCCGCTTAAATAAGCAAATTGCCTACGACTTAAACATTAAAGAAACCACCGTTAAAAAGCATGTTTCAGCTATTTTGCTAAAGCTTGAAGTGTACAATCGCACTCAGGCAGGGCTGGTGTTTCAACAATTAATGATCACTTCAACTGAAAATCGGCAGATAAATGCTTAATATTCTGATTTAGATTGAAAACCGTTAAATAAAATGCCGCAACGTGAGGCCTTTTTGTCTAAGCGATGTCTACAACAAGCAGCGTCTAAAAATGTACTCGTTATTATGGTGTCAGTTGTTTAATGATCCGTTTCAAGGCAATTGCCTTGAGCGGTTTACGTACAAAACTAAATTGAGCACTGCTCGTATGTTGTCGAACCGTTTCTGAGGGATCTGCGGAGCAAATAACACATGTGGTTTGCTTATTGGTCATTTCACTGTGGTTCGCCAATAAATATTGTACTAAATCGACACCATTTTTATCATCTTCTAAATGGTAGTCTGCAATGATTAATCTTGGTTGTGGATTATCCGCCAGTTGCTGTATTGCGCTAGATTGATCTTTGGCTGTAATCACATGACATCCCCAACCACTCAATAATGACGAGATTGCCTTTAGCATGAGATCATCATTGTCGATAACGAGCACAATAATATTAAAGCTGTCGCTATTGATCTCATCTTCGACGGGGATGTTTAGTAAATTAACAGACTTTTTTTGTTGTGAGACACGGGGTATTTCAACACTGAAGCAAGTTCCTTTACCGACTTCAGAATGCAGTGATATTTTAATATCCAATAAGTTTGCTATACGATCGCATATCGCCAAGCCCAGACCTAAACCTGGAATTTCACGTGTGAGTTCTAAGCGTTCAAACTCGCAAAAAATTGCCTGTCGTTTATCAACAGGAATTCCAGGTCCATTGTCCCAAACTTGTATTAACAAAGCGTTCTCAAGTCGCCTGACACCTAATAAAACCTTAGGGACAAAATCGGCGTTCTCAATGGCCTCTTTTGCCTTATTGCCTGACTTAGTATCTTGAAGCGCTGGTTGGTGCTTGGTGTTACCTGAAGGGGAATAATGAAACGCATTAGACAAAAAGTTTTGAATAATTCGGCGTAATAGCCTTTGATCGCTGTGGACGAAACAGGAAGAGACCTGGTAATTAAAATCAATGCCTTGTTGAACCGATAACGCCTTAAATTCATTGACCAATGTTGAGAGTATATCATCAATTGCAAATTGACTTTTTTCGGTTTTTAACGAGTTACTGTCTAAGCGAGATATTTCAACAAGGTCTGATAGCAAACTTTCTACTACGTTTAATGAGTCTTCGATATGAGTGGCTAAATCCTGAAGTTCGGTTGATTTGACTCTTTGCTTCAGCATCTCAGTAAATAATGTTAACGCATTAAAGGGTTGCATTAAATCATGACTTGCAGCGGCCAAAAATCGTGTTTTACTGCTATTGGCCGCTTCTGCTTCTGCTTTTGCTTTTTCAAGTTCTTTGGTGCGGCTTTCTACCCGTTTTTCGAGTGTATCATTAGCAAGTTGTAAGGCTTTTTCTGCTTCAATATGGGCAGTAATATCAGAAAACGTACTGACAAACCCACCGCCGGGCATTGCTTGGCCGCGAATTTCTAGCACTTTTCCGTCAAGCATGATGCGTTGAAAATGATGTGGACTGCCACTGCGCATATGATCTAAGCGCTTTTCAACTAGCTCGTGGGCAGCGTCGCCGACAATGATCCCCCTGTCGATGTTAAATCTAATCAGTTGCTCAATGTGTAGTCCCGCTTTTACAAAATCTTTTGGGTAATCGAGCAGTTCAATATAGCGCTGATTCCAAGCGACTAAACGCATATCGGCGTCTACAACGCTAATGCCTTGCTCAATATTTTCAACGCCCGATTGCAGCAGTTCGCGGTTAAATTCAAAGATTTGGCTCGCTTCATCGACAATGCTAACCACATCTTCTAGTGGCACGTATTGGCTGCGAGAAGCAGCGCTCATCACCATTCTAGTCGATGCAGAACCGAGTACGCCTGATAGTTTTAGGCGAGTGTAATCAACAAGTTGTTGCTGCTGATCTTTACCGCTGAGCTTTTTGGATTCTGCTAGCAGGGTATCGGCTTCATCTTTATTAATAAAACGATTTAATAAACTGGCTAAATCATCTATAGATAAGTGACGTTCTGACTGAACTTGTTTTCTGTTAACAAATAAATCGGCTTGTAAAACCTCGCCAACGCTTTGCTCTTTAAACAGTGAAATGACCACAAAGCAGCCGATGTTAGCCGCTAAACTGTAAAATACACCGTGGCTGATATTGTCCAAATGGGTTAATCCAAACAATGCAGTTGGCGTTAACCAAGTTATATCAAATAAACCAAAGTTAACCCATAGTGCATCAGGAAATGTAACGGGCAAAAGTAGGGTATAAAGCCAGACAATACTTCCCATCATTAAACCAATGAATGCCCCTTGGGTTGTTGCATTTCGCCAATATAAGGCGCCTACAGCGGCTGGCGCAAATTGAGATAACAGCACAAATGATAGTAAGCCAATACTGGCTAAATGATTTTGCTGATTGATAAAACGTTCAAATGCAAAGGCCGATAGTAAGATTACGGCGATAGATATACGGCGTAAATTTAATAAGATTCCTGATAATTGCGGGGTTTGTTGAGAGTTAAATTTTGGTAGACGTAACAGTAATGGGGTTAAAATTTCTGTCGAAATCATGGTGCTAAGCACAATAGCTGCCACAATAACCATTGCAGTGGCTGCAGCCAGTCCACCGATGTAAACCAATATTCCCAACCAAGCTTGCTGATAAAATAGCGGTAACGTCAGTACATAAGTATCTGCACCCACGCTGCCACCGGGGAAGCTAAGTTGTCCGGCTAATGCGATAGGTAATACAAAAATATTGATCAGTAATAGATATAACGGCACCATCCAGCGAGCCGATTTAAGTTCGTTGTCATGATTATTTTCAATCATCATCATGTGAAACTCTTGCGGCAACGCATAGATAGTAATCGCGCCCAAAATAACCTGTGATACCACAAGATAAGTGGAGTCTGATTGGGTGGTTTCTTTGATGTTTTGACTTTGAGTTAGCAAGTCGCCAAAACCATCGAAAACATAAAACGTGGCAAATATGCCCACGGCGGTAAGGGCAAATAATTTCACGATAGAACTAAACGCGATGGCAAGTACTAAGCCTTGATTGTGCTTACTGGCGGAGAGTTGGCGTGTGCCGAATAAGATACTAAAGATAATTAATACAATAGTGACCACAAATGCCGTGCTAATCCCAGACTGAAACGTGCCAGTAAGTAGATCGAAACTGGTACTGATAGCTCTTAACTGCAATGCAATATAAGGAATGGTCCCAAGCAGTGACACAATGGCGACGCTGGCGGCAATTTTAGGCGAGCGGTCAAAGCGACAGGCAATAAAGTCGGCAATAGAGGTGAGGTTCTGGCTTTTGATTATTTGTAACGTCCGCATTAGCATTGGCCAAGCAAGTACTAAACAAATGATCGAACCTATGTAAATGGGAGCAAGCCATGCCCCTGTTGTGGCAGCTTGCCCGACAGTGCCATAAAATGCCCACGAAGTGCAGCATACACCTAAGGATAAGCTATAGACCCATGGCTTTTGGCTTAACTTTTTTATAGCGCGACTTTGCCCCCACTGTGCGACCACAAATAGCATCGCAAGATAAGCAATCGAAATTGAACTGATCAACCAAGTATCAATAGATAACCAAGCCTGCAAGATATTCCCCAATGATTTTTATTTTATATCCTTGCGAAACTACACTAGACATCCTGTTTGATAAAGATTTTTAATATCGCGGTGCACTAAGGTAGTACTTATTTATCCATACCCATCAGATAACATGATTAAACTACATTAGTGTCATTTAAGGTACACATTACGCCTATGAAAATAACCCATAGATATTTGGTAGAAGGCCTGGTTTTTACGAGTTATGTTCTCTTTGCCATGGCATGGGTAGGAGGCACTGCCAGCATGAACAGCATCATGGCATCGATGCAAATTGATAGCTTAGCTTCAGCAAGCTTTATCAGTGGTGCTGTCACTCTGGCTAAGATAGTGGGCACATTTGGCGCCGCTTATGTGGCGGTGAAGTGCGGGATAAAGTATGCATTTTTACTCGCGGCGCTATTAATTGTTATCGGAATAGTGACACCTTTTGCGACTAATTATGAATTACTTCTGGCCAGCCGTTTTCTAATGGGCTTAGGTGGGGCCTTCATGATTGTGTACTTCAACCCAATAGTGATGCTGTGGTTTTCGCCTGAAGATCGCCCGGTTATTAATGGTCTCAATGCGGTGGCATTTAACGTAGGTACTGCAATTATTTTATGGGGAATGACCAGTATTAACTCTCTCACTGGCAGTTGGCAAAACAGCTTGGTGTTGTTTTCTGCCGCTAGCTTGGTACTTGCAATGCTGTGGCTACTGGTTAAGTTTGAAACGCCATCGCCCGCTAACCATGTATCTGGTTCAGAGCCGGCAATATATGGTTATCTAGAAGGGTTAAAAGATAAATTTAATTGGGCTTATGCTTTTACCTATTCAGGACTGCTTTCTTTTTACATTTGTTTATTTACTTTCTATCCTCAAGCGGGAATAAGTCAAAGCAAATGGGTGATTGGTTTTGGTATTGTCGGCACTATTGCAGGAATGTTTTATAGTCGCAAAAACCCGTTACGCTTGCCTATTCTTCGCTGGAGTGGGTTGATTATTGTTATCACCGTTTTCGGTTTATCTTTTAGTCCCGAGTCTTGGTTGCAAACGTTATGTGCAATAGTGTTGGGCTTTTTTATCTTTTTCCCGGTGACTGCATTAGTGTCCATTCCTCACGAGCTCCCTAAGATGACAGGCCAAAAAATTACTGTGGTTTTTAGCCTATTTTGGTCAATCAGTTATCTTGTTTCTACTATCGTGTTGTGGGTATTTGGTAAGCTTGTTGATTTAAGCGATGGTAGCTATTTTAGCTCATTTGTGATGATCACCTTACTCAGTGGCACTGTGTTTGTAGGCAGTTATTTTCTACCAGAAACCGGAAAACCAAAGGAGTTAATATTATGCGAGGAATAGTATCCCCCAAACTCACTGATTTTCTAGCCTTAGCGAACAGTAATATCGCCTTGGCTAAGCAAAATAATGTGCAATTTACGCCGACAATATTACGTGAAAACTTAAACAAACTTGGCGCGTTAATGAGTGACTCGCCATCGGTGAGCTATATTGCCGACGAAGCGCTTACGTTAACCGATCGTACCATTCCGGTTAGAGTTTATAGTCCTGCACCAGAGCTGCCTTTGCCTGTGTTAGTGCATTTTCATGGTGGTGGCCATATGTGTGGCAGTGTGGCGCTGTACGATCCTATTTGCCGTCACCTTGCCAGTATTGCGCAGTGCGTGGTGATATCTGTCGAGTATCGACTTGCACCTGAATATCCTTATCCTGCTGGGGTTGAAGATTGTGAATATGCATTAATACATTACGCGCAGTTACTCAATGATGTTAACCATCAAGACTCAGTCACCATTATTGGTGACAGTGCGGGTGGTGCTATTTGCACCAGTTTAAGCATGAAAAGCTTAACCGATAAACGGATTCATATAGACCAACAAATTCTGATTTACCCCAGTGTCGATTACACATTAACTAGCCCATCACTTGATAGTAATGGCTGTGGATTTTTACTCGAGACTAGCCGCATCAAATGGTATTTTGAGCAGTATTTCAAGCAGTCCGATCAACGCTCTGATCAAATCAAACAGGCTTCACCTTTACTTGGCACCATTAACGCTAACTTACCTAAGACACTCATTTTTACTGCAGGTTGTGATCCGCTCAGAGATGAGGGCATAGCCTATGCGAAGGCTCTGAGCGCGGCAGGTGTGGATGTTGAGCATTATTCGTTTGACGGCATGATCCATGCCTATATGTTACTGCACGATTTGGTTAAACAAGAGTGCATGACAACCTATCAGCGCATCGCTGAGTTTATGGCCAAGGCCTAACTCATATTTTAAGCAACACTATCATCTTGGCTAGTACATCGATTGGCAAGGTCTGTGTCTCGGCAAATAAAACAACCCGTATTCGCACACAGCGAATACGGGTTGAATTTTTTGCTAAATACTAACGTTTAAACATAAGGTTAGCTAAGCTTATTGTGCCGTCCAAGCGCCGTCCATCGGAAGTGCTGAACCTGTAATGCCTCTTGCTGCATTGCCACAAAGGAATAACACGAACTCACCTATTTCTCTGGGGATTAACATTTCTGGTAATGGCTGCTTGGAGGTCACCAGCTGGTATTTTGCATCTTCATAACTCAAGCTTTTATCCGTTGCGATGGTGTCAATTTGCTTACTGATAAGCGGCGTATCAACCCATCCAGGACAAATTGCGTTAACGGTAATACCTTGCTCTGCACATTCAATCGCGACCACTTTTGTTAATCCAATAATCCCATGCTTTGCTGCGCAATAGGCCACTTTATTCGCTGAGGCGACTAAACCATGGACTGAGGCAATATTGATGATCCGTCCCCACTTTTTTTTAGCCATTAAAGGCACGACTTTTTGAATGGTATGAAAAGCGGAGGATAAGTTAATCGCGATGATGTCATTCCATTTTTCTATCGGAAAATTAGTGACATCTTGTGTATGTTGAATTCCAGCATTGTTGACCAAAATATCGATACTCCCTAAGGCATTAACCGCATTATTGATAAACTCATGTATGCAGTTAGCATCTCTTAAGTCCGCATTGCTAAAAAAAGTGTTTATTTGGTACTGAGCTGCAAATTCAGAGGCTAAAGAGAGTCCATCATCTTGGTCCATCAGCCCATGTAACACGATATGACAACCCTGCTCTGCAAGCACGTGGGCAGTCGCCAGACCAATACCGCTAGTTGAGCCAGTAATAAGCGCCACTTTCCCTTTTAGTCCTGTTTGTAACGTCGACATAGTATCCGTTCCTCAATTCTATAGCGGCAATGACAGCATATGTGATCACCCACAGTTAATGTTTCATAGCGAAATTGTATTCACTACAATCCGGTTTAGTACTCTCAGGTTTAGTACTTTCAGGTTTAGTACTTTCAGATTTAGTACCTCAGAGTAAAGCAATTACAGGACTATTTATTTGGCACCTTAGTACCATAGGAACGGTTACATTTTTCGGTAATTGTTATTAACCTCAGATCGGGATAATAAAAGGGTCATCAAACAGTCTTTTATCCCGCTAACTGTGTTGCATTAACTTGCAATAGGCTTGTTATTGACACGCCAATGCGCCTTGCTAGTAAAACAAATAACAAGTTTGATATGGAATAGGTCAACTATTTTGATTTTGGCTTACTTATCCGACCGCTTAACCAACCTTGTGGTTAATTAGTACGATTTGCTGGTTAATCTTCAAAATAGAGCGCTTTATGTGTGGATTTAATAAGGTCGTTGACAGCTACGCCGCAGCATTAGCAGTACGTTAAGTTGGTATAACCATCATTACGGGGGGTCTTGGATTATGTGGTATTCCTGAAAATATTATCAAAGAGTTCAAACCATCGGCACTGAAAATATGACCTTAGTGTCCAATAATGACCGCACAACCGATTATGGATTGGGGCTATTACGTCTTGATAAACAGAGAAAGAAAATCATTGCTTACTATGTCGGTGAGAATGTGGGTGAAAATGCCAATTTTTAAGCTCAAATGATGGGGGGGAGAATTTGACGTTTAATTAACACCTACAGACTGGTAAGGCCTAGGAATACTAGACACATTCGTTGAAAAATGACAGTCTCTGGGAATCCCGCTTTCTCTTTCTCTTTCTCAGTAAAAACTGATCTATCGCTATGTCTACGTTATCCGTTGAGCCAATAATAAAATGTAGCAGTGAGCACACAGGTAGACGTTACGTCTTACACCGAGTCCAGATCTTAAGTCTTTAGTCTTGAATAAAATCTTCCATAAACCAAGCACTGAAAGTGTGGCGGCCATCGACTTCAGCTTTACTATAAATCGTTGAGGCTTGTTGACGAACCGTTTTTTCTTTTGTTAGTCGCACTTCGGCAATCTCTTTAAAACTGAGCCCTTTTAACAATAAAAGGGCAACCTGCTGCTCACTTTTTGTAAAACCCCAAGTATCAAATTGAATGGCAATCGTTTGACTATATTCTTGTCTGGCTGCGCGCATTTTGCTCGACATGTTATTGATCTGTTTGTCAGCGTTTGCGAGTTTGAACCCCAGCGCTTTTACTTGGCGAGAACTGCGTATGAGGTCGTAACCTAAATAGATACTCCCCACTATGGTAAGCAATACCAAAATACTCTCTTGCGCTATATGCCAAGCAGGGATCTCGAGCTGCAAGTCAGCGATGATGTCAAACAGCTTAAACAGCGTTATCAGCAGTAATAATACAATAATGGCTACATCTTTTTTCATGGCAGAGATCCTGAAACGAATAAGTAATACAAATTAACTAAAAATGATGCTTATTAATTTAATTCAATAAAATCAGTTATCTAATTTATGGTACATATGTACTATACCCATCATTATGATACATATTCCCCATGTATTCTAGGGGGGTAACCGTTACAATCTGTATACATTTGGGGTAAAAGAAATTACTTATGTCTGCGGTTAAGTTTAGTTTCAAAATATGTCTTTTAATTACTTTAGCTAGCGGTATTTTTAGCCATGTCGCTTTTAGCAATGAACTGCCACAACTTGTGCAAATAAGCCAAGCTAGGTTAAAAGCGACACAACTCAATGGCACGCCACTCAATGATGGTCGTGGTGTAGAGTTGAGCAGTTCGACTTGGTTGTCAGGCTTACCCATTATTAGTTTAAGTTACCTTAGCGACCTTGATAATAATAACATTTACGAGCAAGAGGTATCGCTCAATCTACCGATGAAATCATTGAGTTTGCACAGCAGCGATAAACAGCTAAGACAGTTGACGCAAGCTTTGCAAGGCCAACAAGTAGCGTTACAAAAATTGTACTTATCTGGATTGCTCAGACAAAGCATGTGGGACCATCGCATTGCATCGGTCAAGCTTAGTCAGCTGAATCGTAAAGCCAGTTTACTCGAAAAATTATATGCTCAGCAAAAGCAACTTTCCGATGTTGGAGAGTTACCTGTGGTGAATTTATTACTGCTCGAGCGTGAGCGCGTTGATATTGATTTAGCCCAGATTGATCTTAAGCAGCAACAAGCTGAGGCGCTTTCTCTTTTTCGTTCGTTAACTGGCCTTAACGAAATGCCCCAGAAAATAGAAGAAGACGGCCATGAAATCTCTCAACTTGAAACCAATAACTTTGATGCGATTCACGTGGCGTTAATGCAGCATCCATTGTGGCAATTGCAATCTTTGCAACAGCAACAACAGTTGTTAATGATTAAAAGTCAGCAAGCAGGAGAGCAAGATCCCTGGACACTGTCATTGACCGCAAAAGAAACCGCTGGCGATCAATTTAATGACCAACATTTAGGGCTCGGAATTAGCGTGCCACTGGGCTTTGGCTCGGCGTTATCACAAAGTGAGCTGTCCATTTGGCAAAAAGACCATCAAGAACAAAGTCTAAACAGTGAACGCATCTACCTTGAATTAAAAACTCAAACAGAAAAGCTTGCAATGCAACAGCAAAGTCTCCGCCAACAGCAGCAGTTGTTGCAGCGCGGGCTGACGCTAAGCCGAACCATTACTGAACATTTAGCAAAAGTGAAAGATCAAAATCAAATTGGCTATGAAATCTGGCTGCGCCGCTATATGGATGCGCTTGATACCGAATCGCAATTAGCGCTTAACCAAGTCTCTCAGCAACAACTTCACTCTCAGCAACTGCAAGCCTTAGGAATTTCATTATGATGGCCAAGTTTGGTGCCAGCTTTTTATGTATATCAATCTGTTTCTCAGCCAGTTTCGCGTCCGCGGAGTCGATATCACTTGCCGAATTGGGTAGCTTAGAACTGAGCTATATTCAGCCTCGAAAAGTGGCCAGTTATGAAGGTAGCTCTCTGCCAGCACAAATAGAGCGCTTACCCGGTAATGATTATTGGGTCAGTACACCTGAAAATATCCAACAAGTGACGTTTTTAGTGGGCCAGGGGCAAATTGTCACCAAAGGCCGGGCGATTGTAAGATTGACCGGGCCTGAAGTGTTTCATTTTCTGGCTCAAATAGAGGCGGCTAAAAGTCTTTATCAACTTGCTAAACAGCGTTATGACCGCAACAAGCCGCTATTAAACAATGGCAGTATTAGCACGGATAAGTGGCGCGAGATCAGTCAAGACTATTTCAGTACTCACCTTGAATACGAGCATATGCAACATTTTATGGAGATGGTGCAAAGCATCGATGCTGATACAGAATCGTTAGTGGTGATGGCACCCGTTGCAGGCATAGTCAATCTTAATCATCTCAATAGCCCTTATACCGCTGGCGCCCAGTTATTTTCGCTGGTACCCACCGACAGTATTAGGGTTAAGGTGAATGTGCCCATGAGTCAATCAACCTCATTATCGGCGGTTAACATTAATCAGTGTCATATTGCGATAGATGAAGTATCGGCCATTGCGGATGGTGTGTTTTTAACTGCATGGTCAATGCCGGTACCTCAAGAGTGTAACCTACTGTTAGGGCAGCAAATCACCGCGATACCTGAGTATCAAAAAGCCGTGTATCTGTTACCCAAAAATAGCGTATTTAGTTGGCAACAAGAGAGCCAAATCTTTATACAAACAACGCAAACATTGTCCGCGCTCAGTATCGATATTTTAGGCTCTACCCCTGATGAATATATTGTTGCTAGTGATCAAGACTTAAGCCAAATACAAGTGTTATCTCAATCTGTTGCTGCTGTTAAAGGAATATTACTTGGCTTAGGAGGCGAATAATATGCTCGCTTCCGTGATCCGTTTTTCGCTCACTCAGCGCCTGTTCGTGCTTATTGTGGCGCTGATATTAATGTTAGCTGGCGCTCGCGCTTGGTTTTTTATTCCGCTGGATGCGTTTCCTGATATTTCACCGACCCAAGTGAAAATCATCCTAAAAGCACCGGGCATGACCCCTGAAGAAATTGAAGCTCAAATTACCGTGCCTATCGAAACTGAGTTATTAGGTATACCGAATCAGGCTATTTTACGCTCAACGACCAAGTACGCCATCAGCGACATTACCTTGGATTTTATCGAAGGGACTGATATCTATTGGGCAAGACAGCAGGTGAGCGAGCGACTAGCCGCGGTGTGGGACAGTTTTCCAGAGGGCGTATCGGGTGGTGTTGCACCTATGAGTACGCCATTGAGTGAGATTTTTATGTTCACTCTGGAAAACCCTAATTTATCTTTAATGGAACGCAGGCAGTTACTGGAATGGGAAGTTCGCCCACTGCTGCGCACCGTTGCTGGGGTCGCCGATGTCAATATTTTGGGCGGTTATACTAAGAGCTTTAGCATTAATCCCAATCCTTCAGCGATGGCCGCCGCCGGGGTGAGTTTTGCCTCATTACAACAAGCGATTATTGATAATAACCATAATGAAGGCGCCGGCAAGCTCACTATTGGCACCGATACTATTATCGTCCGCGCTGAAGGGCGCATTGATGATATTGATGAACTTAAGCAATTGGTGATTAAGGCCGATGACGCCAAGGTGTATCGCCTTAGGGACTTGGCTGACATTCAAATTGGCCATCTGGCTCGTTATGGCGCCGTGACCAAAGACGGTGAAGAGGCTGCTGAGGCATTAATTATTGCCCTTAAAGATGCCAATACTGCCCAAGTGGTCAGCAGCATTAAAGACAAGCTTGAACAGATAAGCGTAACGTTACCTGAAGGCAGTGTGATTAATACCTTTTATGATCGCGCTAATCTAATTAATACCGCCATCAATACTATTTCAAGTGCATTGTTTGAAGCTGTGCTGTTAGTCATTGTGCTATTGGCTCTGTTTTTAGGTAATGTCCGCGCCGCTTTGGTGGTGTCATTGTCTTTGCCTCTCGCTGCATTGATGACTTTTTTGATGATGGATCTATTCAATCTTTCTGCCAATCTGATGAGCTTGGGGGGATTAGTGATTGCCATTGGTATGTTGGTTGATTCTTCAGTGGTGGTGGTTGAAAACATGGTCAACCTGATTGCGACTAAGCAACGTTTACCGCGCTTACATCTTATTTATCGTGCCACTAAAGATGTCGCCATTCCTGTGGTGTCTGGCACTGTGATTGTAATGATAGTGTTCTCGCCGTTACTGACGTTAACAGGGCTTGAGGGCAAATTGTTTACTCCTGTTGCGGTGACAATCGTGTTCGCCATGTTGTCGGCATTGGTGTTATCGCTCACCGTCATTCCGGTAGTTGCCTCTTATCTTGTTAATGAAAAGGCCGCCCAAGAACCCAAGGCCATTGAAAAACTCAAAGCCGCCTACCTCAGCAGCCTTAAAAGTACCTTTAATCATAAAAAGCCTTTTATGATCATCGCGTTCGTCTTACTCATTGTCAGCTTAGGCTTGTTTAGCTTAGTGGGTAAAACCTTTATGCCCACCTTAGATGAAGGTGACATCATTTTACAGCTAGAAAAATCGCCTTCTATCTCGCTTGAGGCCTCTATTGCGATTGATAAGCAAATTCAGCAGACCTTGCTTGCTGCAGTTCCTGAGATTAAGCAGATGGTTGCTCGCACCGGAGCCGATGAAATTGGTTTAGATCCTATGGGCCTTAATGAGACCGATGTATTTCTGGAGCTTGCTCCACGGGATGAATGGCGATTTGATCATAAAGAGCAATTAATTGAGGCGATTCGCAGCGAGCTGCTTAATTTTCCTGGGGTGAATTTTAACTTTACCCAGCCTATCCAGATGCGCGTCTCGGAAATGCTTACCGGCAGTATTGGTGATGTGGCCATTAAGGTATTTGGCACCGATATTGATACTCTTGGGCAATTAACCGCTCAGATAGAGCAGTTGGTCAGTGCCACGAGCGGCAGTATTGATGTCAAAATGTCGATGATTGAAGGCAGTCCTTTTATCAATTTAACCTTAGATAACGAATTGGCTCGCGGTTTTGGCATGAGTACCATGGAGTTTGCTCGTTACCTCAAGAGTCAACTCGAAGGGGTGGTTGTCACCGAAGTGCTACAAGGTAAGAAGCGCACGCCAGTATTGATAGCCAATAATCAAAGTGGCTTAAGTAGCATTCATGAACTGCAAAATCAGTTGCTGGTGATGCCGGATCATTCACTGAAGCGCATTACCGATGTGGCCAAGTTAAGCTACAAAGAAGGACCGATTTTAATTGAACGAGAGCAAGGCGATCGTTTCTCGGTTATCACTACTAACGTGCAGGGACGCGATATCGTCAGTTTTGTAGAAGAGCTCAACGCTAAAATTACCGCCGAGATCAAGTTTCCTAGCGGATACAGTGTCAGCTTTGGTGGCGAGTTTGAAAACCAACAACGTGCGACCAATAATTTACTGCTGGTTATCCCAATAGCGATTGCATTAATTACGCTAATCTTGTTCACCACTTTTGGCTCACTGGCTAAAGCCGGTTTGATCCTCGCTAACGTGCCGTTTGCCATGATGGGTGGTATTGTGAGCTTATATTTTTCCGGTGAATATCTATCTGTACCAGCATCTGTCGGTTTTATTGCACTGCTTGGCGTGGCGGTACTCAATGGCGTGGTGATGGTGAGTTATTATGAGCAGACCAAACATCTATTCAGTGGTTTATTGGCACGAGTAGAGCAGGGCGCTGCCAGGCGTTTACGGCCAATCTTGATGACGGCCACCACAGCGATGTTTGGGTTAATGCCGCTGGTATTTGCTTCTGGACCGGGTGCTGAAATCCAAAAACCTTTAGCCATTGTGGTCATAGGTGGTTTGTTAACATCAACCATCACAACACTTTATTTATTGCCCATCCTTTATTACTGGCTGGAGAAACGTCGATGATCACCGAGCAACTGTTAGTGCTGATCGCCCAAAATGATATCAAGGATGATATCGTCGATACCTTAATTGAGCTTGATTTCTTGTCAGGTTTTAGCCTAGGTAATATCTGTGGTTTTAGTCGCGAGCACAGCCACTTTAATATTAAGGAGCAAGTTGAAGGTTACCGGGAGTTTTGTAAATTTGAAATTATGCATCCGCTTGAGCAGCAACAGGCATTATTGAGCGCCCTCGCTGTTGTGTGTAAAAACAATCCTTGTCGTTACTGGATCACGCCAATCGTACATAGCGGTACTTTATGTTAGCAGACAGTCAGTTGTTATATGAGTTAGAGGCTACTGCCGTAGCCTGTTGGAATTTCGAAGCTAGTATGCAACGGGTTTTACAGTCTGATTATCATTATTTAGCTAAATGATAAGGCGTTACAAATGACATTTTATAACTGTTTCGGACTATTTTTATTGACGATGTTGGCCACTAACCGCGTTTCTGCCAATGAGCTAAGCCCAAATGATCGCACCGTAACTGATCGTAGTGTAGCCGTAGAGTTCATTATGGCTCCTGCGAGTATAATGAAGATTTCATTCGATGAGGCCGTTATCTTAACGTCAATGACTATTAAGGATAACGACGGTTACCTGATTAACTTAGGTGTTCAAGTCCCTAAGGGTGAACATAAGGCATTTTCTTTTGAGATCCCCAAACTTGCTCCCGCTGACTATCTCATTTTATGGCGGATCCACAACCATGATAATTCAATTCAACAGGGGGATGTAACGTTAACAATACCAGATGATGACATCTATCCTCGACCATCAACCAAAACGCACAAATACGGAATATTGCATAAAAAGTTGCATCATTAGCCCACGGGGATGACCTTATCACTATCGACTATCGACTATCGACTATCGACTATCGACTATCGACTATGAGCCAAGGGCTACGAGCCAACAAAATGTTAGTTAAGCGCCAGCGCCTAAACGGATGTTATGTTTGCCGATAAAGTTAAGTAAGCGTGCCAATATCGTTAGGTGCGCTGGATTGACGATCGTCATTTATCAATGCTTGATGGCAATCTTATTGGCCGCGGTGGTCGTCATATACCGGGCGTTTGTATTGCTATCCGTTAATTGCTGACTTCAGTGTCTATATGTTGTTTTAACAGTGCTAATAACACCTCTGGGACAAACTTTCGTTGGGTCGTAATGGCATAGAAATTCTCGTACACATTGGGTAAGCGTTGATACACTTCTAAAATACCCTGTTCAATTTCATCTTTAACGACGACAGGCGGTAGCACTACCAATGCGCCACTGTCTCGGGCTAAAAGGCGAAGCATTGCCATGTCATCGGCTTCTGCTTGCACATCTGGTTGATATTGCCAGGTTGCACAAAAGGAGTTAAATGCAGCCCTAATTTCACTGTTCTTACCGGGCAATACCCAACGCATGTCCTGATAACCATTAGGAAAACTGTCGTTAATCACCTTGACTTTTGGGCCAACAATCGCCAGGGGCTGACGGGAGACTAGTTGGGTTTGCCATAATGGATCTTTTTTATCGACACTGATCGGTCGATTGGTTAGCACCAAATCAAGTTCATGATTAGCGAGTCCGTTTAAGAGATTACTCATTCCTTTAGCTGTTAAAGAAAAACTCACATCCGCATTAGCAAGTAACGGGCTGATAAAACTCTCTACAAAATTTCGTGATAACGTGGTTAATACTCCGATAGATAAATGCTGCTTTTCACTGATGCTGCCTTTACGTAAAAATGACTCAAGCTCTTCGCCTTTGCTAAATATATCGTTAGCATATGCCAACACACGATGGCCATGAGCGGTTAGGATCAGGCGCCGACCTCTTCGCTCAAACAAGTTAACATTCATGTTGTGTTCAAATTGCTTAATTTGGGCCGACAATGCGGACTGTGAAATATGCAGGTCTTTGGCGACGTGGGTCAGGTTACCCACAACCGCTACGCGCCAAAAATAGTAAAGATGATGATAATTAAGACGGCTCATTAATAGTTAACCAAAACAGAACGTTTTATTAGTTTATATATGTTTTTATTAAAGATATAGCTCTGACATACTCTTACGACTAAAAGAAGAGGCTGTTTATGAATATAGCGTTATCATCCGTTTTTTTGTTAAGTATTCCAATCACGTTAATTTTTGCTAGCGGGTGGAGTGGTCGTGCTAGTTTAAAAAATAAAGCGACATGGTTAGTTAACGTAAGTGGCCTTATTGTGTTGCTCTTTATGGCTGCATTAGCTGCGATACTGGGCTTACCTAGTCTAGACGCTGATGCGCAATACATTAGCCAATCAAAGCTAAGCTTAGTGATGATGGGGCTGGTGGTATTTATGAGTGTCATCTTAATTGCATTTTCTCGCAATTACATGGCGGGCGAACCCCGTGGCGGTACTTATTGGCACTGGCTACTTAATACCCTTGCCGCTGTTTCGTTGGTGGTTATTAGCAACCACTTGCTATTGTTCTGGTTGGGTTGGGTATCGATTAGCTTAGCTTTGCATAAGCTGTTAACTTTTTATCCTGAACGTCCTCGTGCAGCGCTTGCTGCCCATAAAAAATTCTTATTAGCACGAACCGCAGAAATGTCGTTAATGGCTGCGATTATTTTGTTGTATCAGCAGCATGGTACGTTATTGATAAGTGACTTAGTGGCTCACTTTAATGCCGTTGCTATAGACAATAGTGTGCAACTTACCACCGTTGATCATATTGCTGCAGTACTCATCGCGGTAACGGCCTTGATTAAATGCGCGCAATTACCCGTTCACGGCTGGTTAATGCAGGTTGTAGAAGCGCCAACACCTGTCAGTGCATTACTGCACGCTGGGGTCATTAACTTAGGTGGATTTTTGCTGATTTTATTTGGCCCTTTGTTTATTCAATCTGCCGTTGCCCAGTGGTTAGTGATTATTGTTGCTGGATTCACCACGGTTATCGCCGCATTGATCATGGCCACTCGAATTAGTGTAAAGGTACGCTTAGCTTGGTCAACGAGTGCGCAAATGGGCTTGATGTTAGTTGAATGTGCATTGGGTTTATTTGAATTAGCATTAGTGCATTTACTCACTCATTCAGTCTATAAAGCGTATGCATTTTTGAACTCTGGGAGCGCAGTGTATCAAGACATGCAACGTCGTCTTGCGCCAGCGGCCAATCCTAACCTGATAGATTGGATAGTGGCAGCAGTCTTTTCTACCCTCATTGTATCGGTGGCAGTAATGGCATTGGACTATCAAGGTGTATGGAGTGTTTGGCTGTTGTTAGTTTTGGCCCTGACGATGTTAATTGCCCAACGTCATAGTGAGCGTTTACGCAGCAGCATTATGCCCGTCTTGCTATTAACCATCTTATTGGTGCTCAGTTACAGCGGGTTTAAGTGGGTGTTTGGCGAAATTGTTACCACCTCGCCAGCATTGCAGGTTGAGGCTTTTAGTGCGGTTGATATTGTCGCGATACTGTTATTTGTCAGCTTGTTTGTTCTGAGTTGGATGCTGCGATATCAGCTACATAAACCGGCACTGCAGCACTTGTATATCGATTTGTTTGCCGGTTTATATTTAGATGAGTGGCTGACACGACTGACGTTAAAAGTGTGGCCTGTGCGGTTGCCTGTGCGCACCAACATTAAGGTTTTAGACAGCACCAAAGCCACTAAAATTGAGGAGTTATAAGCATGAATGTCGCGATTAAATCAACCTCGGTGGGGCAGCTGACTGAAACCCAAAAGGCACTATTGACCACTGCGGGTCAGAAAATAGCACCCACATGGCCGCTCGATCAAATGATTGCCGTTAATCCCTTTTGGCAAATGCGTGACCAGCCAATCGAACAGGTCTCAGCGCGAGTCTCTGCACTTGATCGGGTTGAGTGTTTAATGCCAAAAGCTCATTATCGCCATTTATATGCACAAGGCGAAATCAGCCAAGATGCGTTGCAATTAGCGGCTGAGCAACAAGGCATCGCGATGTCCGTCGAGCAACTCGCGATCTTTCTTAACCAAGAAGATGATCTTGCTCACTGGCATAATATTGCCGATTTATTGGATAACCAACGTGACCAGCACAAGATGGCATGGCGTGATGAAATTATTCATCAAATTAGTCAGTTTTGCGCTGCATACTATCAACAATTGCGCCCTATTTTTCCTGCTAGCGATATTTCAGCTCCGGCAGATTTATATCGTCACTGGCTCGATATGACACGTCGTGACCGAGGGATCAGTATTATTATGGATGAACCCGGTTTGCAGCAGTATTTTCAGCAATTGCCACCAGATGCTGAGACTTTGCTCGCTGAGGCGGTTGATGAACTGGGTGTTGATGACACTGTGATAGAAGATTATGCCCATGCATTGCTACTCGATATTAATGGTTGGGCGTCTTGGGTTGCTTATTTGCGCTGGCAAGGTGACTTACATGCAAAACCCTGCGATGAAATGTTGCAACTACTCGCGATCCGTATGGCTTGGGAATTGGTCATTTGGCGCTATTTAAAGGCACAACAAACAGATAGTTTCGCTCAATTAGCTGCACTTTGGTTAGGTGAAAAAGACCAATTAGCGCTTTTAGTTGAGCAACATGAGCAAGTACAGAAACCCCTTTGGGTGTGGGCAAAGGCCGCTGAGTTGAGTTATCAAGCTTGGCTTAACACTCAGTTAATCAATGCTAAAAAACAGCTGATGACAACATCAAGGCTACAAGCGGCATTTTGCATTGATGTGCGTTCAGAGGTGATACGTCGAGCGTTAGAAAATCAAAGTGATGACATTCAAACAATAGGGTTTGCCGGTTTCTTTGGTTTACCTTTAGAGTATCAACCGCACGATAGTGAACTGTCTCGACCTCAGTTACCGGGATTGTTAAAGCCGGTTATACAAGTGTCTGAATGGCGTGATACCCAAACGCAAGTCGATACGCTCAATATAAAGGCGCGGTGGCAAACATGGTCACAAGCTGCCCCTTCGGCATTTTCTATGGTGGAATCCATGGGATGGCTTTATGCCTTTAAGATGCTAAAAAGGTCATTTTTTGCTACACAAACTGATCATCCTGTTAATGCGCTGACCCATCAAAAAAGCTGGCTGCTGCGAAAAAATGCTCAGGTACTATCAGTAACCGATAAAGCCGAACTGGCAAAAGGCATTCTACATGCGATGGGACTAGACCAGTTTGCCGCTACCGTGCTGCTGGTTGGGCATGGCAGCCATACAAGCAACAATTTGCATGCAGCAGGTTTAGATTGTGGTGCCTGTGGTGGGCAATCTGGTGAAGTGAATGTGCGTGTTTTAGCCCAATTGCTCAATGATCAAGAGGTACGTAAGGTATTGACAGAATTAGGTATTACGATCCCCGCGGCGACACGGTTTGTGGCTGCACTGCATAACACCACCACGGATCATATTGATTGTTTTGATACCAAACTCGATCAGACCGTCGCGTCATGGCTACAAGCGGCTACCGAAACAGCACAACGAGAACGTATCGTGCAAATCGCCCCGAGTTTGGCTAACAGCAGTGCAGCTGTGCTGGACCGATTTTATACTCAACGCAGTCATGACTGGTCTCAAGTGCGTCCCGAGTGGGGACTGGCAAACAATGCCGCCTTTATTGTTGCACCTCGGTGTTGGACCAGAAATATCAATCTACAAGGTCGTAGTTTTTTACATGACTATCAGTGGCAAAATGATGATGGCTTTGCGGTATTAGAATTAATTATGACGGCGCCCATGGTCGTAACCAATTGGATTAATATGCAATATAACGCATCGGTCAGCGATAATTTGAAATATGGTTGTGGCAATAAGTTATTACATAACGCAGTAGCAGGTCATATTGGGGTGTTTGAAGGTAATGGGGGCGATTTACGCATTGGCTTGTCGATGCAGTCGTTGCATGATGGTGAAAAATGGATGCACCAGCCACAGCGTTTAGCGGTTTATTTAGCCGCACCGCGGCAACCTATCGAACAAATCACCGCAAAACATGACAATGTTCGTTGGCTGATAGATAACCAATGGTTGTATCTGCTGCGCTGGTCAGATGAAGGCTTGATAGAACGTTATTACCAAGGCCAATGGTTACCCCAAGAGACTGACAAGACATAAGCTATTTATCACGTTTAGATCAGTGTGAAGCCAAAGGTATTGATATTATTCAATCGATTTATAGGTGTGTTTGAGGTGCTTGAAAACTCGGTAGCGATGCCAAGACTAACAGACGTAGCACGAGAGTCGTGTATTTTCGATTCAACTTGCGACTCATCTATGGGCCAACATAGAAGCAACCTGAGTGCTGAGAGAGGTTTTTACGTGCGGTTTTATGCTAATACCAACCTGAATTTGATTGCTATTAATTAAACCGTATACCAACAAAGCTTGATGTTAAATTACCATACAACCTCGTTTACTTAGCTGTTATGCTTAACACAGTATCCTTGTTTTGAGAGTCCGATGGATAAATTTGCTTATTTAGATGCGATGAATATTACTCGCTGGCTTAGTGCCGATAAACCGTTAAAGCCTTACTTAGTGTTACATGATCTTGATGCCGATTTGTCTGATCAAACATTCATTAACATGCCTATGCAGTTGGCTCAGTAAGAATGTATTGGCGTGTGAATGATTGCCAAATTTAACAATCTGTTAGGTA